>CAKZMA010001370.1 GCA_937127375.1 uncultured Coleofasciculus sp.
GAGTTTTGAGTGTGTAGGGGCGGGTTTTACTATTATCGTTTCTAACCTTACCCAGAGGTGACTAAACCCGCCCTGATCCCACCCTGACGTATCTTAACGGTTAACAGGACGTTGCCGGGTGTATCGTAGGCGACAGTTTCGGGTATGCGATCGATGAATAACCGTTTAGGGTGATTATAGGATTAGGCAGAACTTCAAGTAGTAGCGATGAATCCCATTCTCTTCCATTTGGCATTTCCCGTTAGTGATATTGAGCAAACCAAAGACTATTATGGCAGAGGACTCGGCTGTGACATTGGGCGAGAAACCCGTCAAGCGGTCATTTTAAACCTCTATGGGCATCAACTGGTAGCCCATCTCACTGATGAACCCTTAACGCCACAACGGGGAATTTATCCGCGTCACTTTGGCTTGATTTTTACCACTGAAGCTGACTGGCAAGCCTTATGCGATCGCGCCCAACAGCAGCAGCTTCAATTCTATCAGCAACCGAAGCGACGCTTTCCGGGTGATGTGACCGAACATCGCACCTTTTTCTTACAAGACCCCTTTTATAATTTAATGGAGTTTAAATTTTATGCTCATCCAGAGGCAATTTTCGGCAGTCACGAGTTAGCGGCGATTGGCGATCGGTAACGTTTTGAGGTGATACTTATCATTAAAATAGGGCTAAAGCCCTTACTACGAACTGTTTTGAGGTGACATTTATCATTAAAATAGGGCTAAAGCCCTGACTACGAACTACAAACCTAATTTGCCTTAATTTGATAAAAGGGTTCGGATAAAGCCGAAGCTACTGCTTGCATACTGTGAGGATTAATCACCATACAAGCATGGGCTAAAACGGGAACTTTCACATCTTGACCCACGGGCATTCGTGAACTATTACCCGGAATAATAATAAAATCCCAGGGTGTCCAAATTGAGGTAAAATTGAGGCGTTCTAACATCTGGACATCTCGGTTTAAATCCTCTATCAAAGGATTTCCTGGGCGCATTTGCACGCAGGCGCGACGGTTCAATAGGTAGGCTAACCAGGTGCCATGATGGGGGGCGGAAATGGTAATGTAACGCTGCACTCGGTTAATTCCACCTAACCGCTGCACATAATAGCGGGTGACGAGTCCTCCCATACTTAAACCGACTAAATCAATGGGTTGGTTGAGGGGGAATGTTTGGTTGACAAAATTAGCTAATTGGGCTGCCATTTGGTCTAAACCCAATGTGGCGTTATTTGGTTTTAGGTCAAGGGTATAAACGGAAAAACCTTGTTTTTTGAGGTAGGGAGAGAGTTTGCGGAAAACTGATGAGGTGCGAAAAATACCGTGAACGAGAATAACTGGGTTTGTCATTGGTCATTGGTCATTTGGGATAGCGATACACTAAACGATAGTGGAAAAAGCAGGAGGGAAAACGTGGACGTTAAAGCAGCCGTCGCCTACGAAGCCGGGAAACCGTTAACCATTGAAACTGTGCAGCTAGAGGGACCCAAAGCTGGGGAGGTACTGGTTGAAATTAAAGCAACAGGGATTTGTCATACCGACGCCTATACCCTCTCTGGCAAAGACCCAGAAGGACTATTTCCCGCTATCTTAGGACATGAAGGTGCTGGTGTCGTCGTCGAGGTTGGAGACGGGGTAAAAAGCGTTAAACCTGGCGATCATGTGATTCCGCTCTACACACCCGAATGTCGGAACTGTGAGTATTGCTTAAGTTTCAAAACCAATCTCTGTCAGGCGATTCGGGCAACTCAGGGACGAGGTGTCATGCCCGATGGCACAAGTCGGTTCTCAAGTCATGGCAAAATGCTGCATCACTACATGGGAACTTCTACCTTTGCCAACTATACCGTATTACCAGAAATTGCCGTGGCGAAAATTCGCGAAGATGCGCCCTTTGAGAAGGTTTGTTATATTGGCTGCGGCGTAACCACGGGAATTGGTGCGGTGATTAATACCGCCAAAGTTGAACCCGGTTCCAGAGTTGTGGTATTTGGACTCGGTGGGATTGGCTTAAATGTGATCCAAGGGGCGCGAATGGTAGGCGCGAGTCAAATTGTTGGCGTTGATATTAATCCAGATAAACGGGAATTGGCAGAAAAATTTGGCATGACGGATTTTGTTAATCCCTGTGAAGTCGAGGGAGATTTAGTTCCTTATTTGGTGGAGTTAACTAAAGGTGGAGCCGATTATAGTTTTGAGTGCATTGGTAATGTCAATGTGATGCGCCAAGCCTTGGAATGTTGTCATAAAGGATGGGGCGTGAGTGTAATTATTGGAGTAGCTGCCGCCGGACAAGAAATTAGTACTCGTCCCTTTCAATTGGTAACTGGACGGGTTTGGAAAGGAACGGCTTTTGGGGGCGCAAAGGGACGCACCGATGTTCCGAAAATTGTGGATTGGTATATGGAGGGTAAGATTAATATTGATGATTTAATTACCCATGTCATGCCCTTGGAAAAAATAAATGAGGGGTTTGATTTAATGCATCAAGGGGAATCCATCCGCAGTGTGGTTACATTTTAAGACAGAGAGTAAAAAACCACTATTGTAGAGATGTTGCTAGAGATGTTGCTAGAGATGTTACAGGCAACGTCTCTACATCCGTATGTATAACAATACTAAGACAGGGCGTGGACATTCTTTACTGTTCCCTGTTCCCTGTTCCCTGTTCCCTGTTCCCT
>CAKZMA010001371.1 GCA_937127375.1 uncultured Coleofasciculus sp.
GTAACGATAGTGGGGCGAGTCGAGATAATTAATGGATCTCCCCGTAACGATATGCAGCGACTCGCCCCTACAGCCCCTACTTTTCCTAACTGAATAATATGAAGTTTAAATGCACAACAGCTTAACCCTGTCCTCAGGTACATAGGTAACGGTTATTTTACTTACGCCTTAAGATACAGTCTCATCTAAATCTTAAGAGTCATGGCAAGAACGGGTTGTTTTTCTTACAGTTAGGTATAGTCAGTTTTACTGAATAGCTATCCCCATCGTCTCTAAACTTAGTTGTATCGAACTAAATCAAACAGATAGCCAGGATTAGGATGGATTTTGGGGTTCAACGTGAGATTGTAGGCATAATCTTAAGCAGCCAACCTGTAGTGACTGCCTCGGCTTAGGCAAAAAAGCAGGGGTGATTGGTGCGGATGAGTAATTTGAAACCCTACTGCACTAACAACAGTGATTCAACTCTCTAGTGAAGGTTGAATTCATTTCACCACTAATGGCTGTTAAAGCCATCTATATTTTCGACCTATCCCAACGGGTAAAACGTAATCTAACTCACACGGATACAACTATGACGGCTACCTATAACTTCAACCTCGTTCTCCTTTCTATTGCTATTGCCATTATTGCGTCTTACACCGCACTCGATTCGGTGGGGCGTGTCACCGTGGCAAAAGGGCGAACTCGCCAGTTTTGGTTAGCTGGGGGTGCGGTGGCGATGGGGATTGGCATTTGGTCAATGCATTTTATCGGTATGTTGGCGTATAACTTGCCGATTCCGATATCATACAACCTTTCTCGTGTCTGGGTGTCGCTGCTGGTGGGAATTCTGGGTTCGGGAGTGGCGTTGTGGCTGGGTTCTCGTCCTCATATAAGGTGGCTGCAACTATTCTTGGGTAGTGTGTTTATGGGATTAGGGATTGCCGCGATGCATTATACGGGGATGATGGCAATGAAATTAGAAGCAGTTGCCGATTATAACCTGACGCTGGTGGCGGTTTCAATTGCTGTGGCAATCGCAGCCTCTTTTATTGCCTTAGGGTTAGTATTCCAATTGCGGCATATCCAGACTGATGCGAGAATCTTACCCAAGCTGGCGAGTGCGATTGTTATGGGTTTAGCGATTTCGGGGATGCATTATATCGGGATGGCGGCGGTTCACTTCCAAGCGACAGATTCCGTTGTGCTGCCTTCAGCCTCAATGATTGATAACCTGTGGCTGGCTCGATTTATCGCTGTGGCGACGTTGTTTATCTTAGCATTACCCCTAATTGCCTCTTTATTTGATCAACGCCTGAATGTGGAGAAGGCAAAAGCCGAAACCTTGCGCCAAAGTGAAGAACGGTTTCAGGCGTTGCTGCAAAATGCTTCTGATTTCATCACCGTGGTGACAGCCGAGGGGATGATTCGCTATACCAGTCCTTCCTTACCCCGTGTGTTGGGCTATGACACGGAGGATTGGCAAGGTAAAAGTATCGGGGAATTTGTCTTAAATGACGATAATCCCATCGCTGATAGTCTGTTAACCCAAGCCCTGGATTCCCCTAACGCTAATGTAACGGTTGAATTGCGTGTACCTAACGCCTCAGGTGAGGTGCGAGAGTTTGAAGTCATCGCCAATAACCTGTTGCGTTTGCCGAGTGTGGCGGGAATTGTCCTCACCTATCACGATATTACCGACTGTAAGCAGACGTTTCAGGCACTGCAAAAGTCGGAACAGGAAGCTCATTCCCTTGCCCAACGGGAAGCTTTACTCAATTATCTAGGGCGAGAGATTCGCAATTCTTTGGACGTGAATACAATTCTAGACACGGCTGTTTTCTCGGTTCGCAGCTTGTTAAATCTCGATCGCTGTCAATTCCTCTGGCGCACCCAGAATCAGGGAAAACCCAGTATCGCCATTACTCACGAGGCGCGAAAATCGGGTTTACCCAGTCGCGTCGGGTACTACTCGAATCCAGAAGTCATCTCTTTGATCCAATCCATCCAGGATTTAGAGATGATTCAGATTAATGATGTCACTAAAGACCCAGACTTGGATACCGCTCAACGGCAACTCCTAACTCGGTCTCAGGTTACGGCTCAACTGATTCTCCCCCTGAAAACTAATTCCGGTCAAATTGGTGCTTTAGTTTGTACCGATTATCGGCAACCCCATACCTGGAGTCAGAGTGAAGTCGAACTCCTGAGTGCGGTTGTCGATCAACTGGCGATCGCGATCGACCAAGCCCAACTTTATGCCTCTGCCCATAGCACGGCAACGAGGGCGACGGCGCAAGCGAAGGAATTGCAGCAAACTTTGCAGAAGTTACAACAAGCTCAGGCGCAATTGATTCAAAGTGAAAAGATGTCCAGCTTGGGTCAAATGATTGCTGGGATTACCCATGAACTGAATAATCCGGTTTCGTTTATCTATGGAAATATTAAACCCGCTCATCAATATGCCCAAGACTTGCTGCGGCTATTAAAGCTTTATCAGCAGCATTATCCCGAACCCCCGGCTGCTATTCAGGAACAAGCTGAGATCATGAATCTCGACTTTGTGATCCAAGATTTTCCCAAACTCTTAGGGTCTCTGAAAATGGGGGCGGTGCGTATCCGAGATTTAGTCAAATCTCTGCGGAATTTCTGCCGCTTGGATGAGGCGGATGTGAAGCCGATGGATATCCATCAAGGAATTGAGAATACGTTGTTGATTTTGGGCAACCGACTCAAAGCCAAGGAGACTTATGCTCCTATTGAGATTATCAAACAGTATGGTCAATTGCCCCAGGTGGAGTGTTATGGCGGGCAATTAAATCAGGTGTTTATGAATCTCCTGGATAATGCCATTGATGCCCTGGATCATCAATCTCCGCCGTTACAAATCACGATCGCCACTGAGGTGCTAGAGGAGACGGATCATGTCCGGATTCGGATTCAAGACACGGGTCAGGGTATTCCTGAGGACGTTAAAACTCATTTGTTTGACCCGTTTTTCACGACTAAACCCGTGGGTCAGGGTACGGGGTTAGGATTGTCGATTAGTTATCAAATTGTCGTGGAAACACACAAGGGTACATTGCACTGTTTATCCCAACTTGGCGAAGGGACGGAGTTTTGGGTCGATATTCCCATTTCTCAAACTCAAAGTAGAAATCTTGGTGCTTCAGTATCCCCGAAACCGTTACGGGAAACCTGTGAAGTTTAAGGGGTATTTGTCATTTGTCATTTGTTATTTGTCATTTGTTATACTCGCGAAGCGCCAAGCCAGCTACGTCAGTATTCATTTGTTTCTTTTTGATCACGAGATCGTTCAAACCAATAGAATTGAGAGGTTGCATCTATGAAGATATTACTGTTAGCCACAGCATACAATAGTTTAACCCAGCGCACTCATTTAGAGTTAGCCTATCGAGGGGATCAGGTTTCGATTGAATTAGGCTTAAATGATCAGGTGATGATAGAAGCCGTGGAACTCTATCAGCCGGATTTAATTATTGCGCCGATGCTGAAACAGGTGATTCCGGAAGCAATTTGGCGGCATCATGTCTGTATTATTCTCCATCCCGGTATAAAAGGCGATCGCGGACCTTCGGCGTTGGATTGGGCGATCGCGAATAATGTTGAGTCTTGGGGCGTCACGGCGTTACAGGCAACTGGAGAAATGGATGCGGGGGATATTTGGGCGTCGGTTAATTTTCCCATGCAGCCGATGAGTAAAAGTTGTTTGTATCGCAGCCAAGTGACTCAAGTGGCAATTCAGGCGATTCTACAAACAGTGGAACGGTTTGAGTCGGGAACGTTTACTCCCGAACCTTTAGATTATACAAAACCGGATGTGCAGGGGTGTTTACGTCCCTATATGAAACAGCGATTTCGAGCCATTGATTGGCGTAGTGACTCGACTTCTACTATTGTCCAGAAAATCCGATCTGCCGATAGTCAACCCGGTTTATTGGATTGGATTCATGGCAAACGATATTATCTCTATGGCGCTCATCCTGAAGATACCTTAACCGGAACACCAGGAGATATTATTGCCCAACGCCAAGGGGCGATTTGTCGGGCTACGGTTGATGGGGCGGTTTGGATTTCTCATCTGAAACCGAAAACCCGAAATCGTTTATCCTTAAAATTACCAGCCGCTTTAGTATTGGCGGATGAGTTAGCAACTGTACCGGAATCCGATGTCCCGTTAACGGTTTCTCCTAATCGTCAAACCTATAAAGATATCTGGTATGAGGAAAAAAATCAGGTAGGCTACCTGCATTTTGACGTCTACAATGGGGCGATGAGTACAGATCACTGTCAACGATTACGCGACGCCTTTATTTATGCCCGTAGCCGGAAAACTAAGGTGATTGTCTTGATGGGGGGACAGGATTTCTGGTTTAATGGGATTCATCTGAATGTGATTGAAGCGGCGGATAATCCGGCGGATGAGTCGTGGCGCAATATTAACGCGATGAATGATTTAATTCATACCATTCTGACAACGGATAGTCATCTAGTTATTGCAGGGTTACAGGGAAATGCGGCGGCTGGTGGGGTAATGTTAGCGTTAGCAGCGGATAAGGTTTATGCCCGTCGGGGGATTGTTTTAAATCCCCATTATAAGCGCATGGGATTATATGGATCAGAATATTGGACGTATTCTTTACCCAAGCGGGTGGGTTCTCAAAAAGCCCGGGAATTGACGGATATTTGTATGCCCATGGGGACTCAAGTCGCCCAAGAAATTGGACTGATTGATCAGGCGTTTGCGGAACAACCTGACAGTTTTTGCCAGCAGATTCAATTCGTTGCTGAAGAATTTGCTCACCATCCCGCTTATGGGCAACAATTAGCGCTGAAGCATGAACAACGGCAACGAGATGAGCGGTTTAAACCCTTAGAGGCTTATCGAAATGAGGAGTTAGCTCAAATGAGACGAAATTTCTATGAGCCTGACCAATCTTATCACCAACAGCGGTATAATTTTGTCTATAAAGTTACAGCGTCCCAGACACCGGATCATTTAGCAATTCATCGTCAGAGGGCGGATTCGGAAAAAACCTGTTCGCTGATTTTTGCTGAATGAAAGAGTTAACCTAGGGCTTGCTCGGCGCAATTGTGGTAAGGGCGCACGTCTATGCGCCCCTACAATGTTTCCAACTAATCCGATTTAACCCAGTCGGTAGGGAAAACAGAAGCAGAGTTTGTAGTCCCAATTCCAGAGTTTTGTTGTTTGCTGTTTATCATTAGATCATACACACCAACACCCAACATTCACGAATGACGATCCTCCTATTTCTTATGATCTGTTTTGAAAGGGTATCAGTATAAGTAAAACTTGATAGTCTGTCGGTTAT
>CAKZMA010001372.1 GCA_937127375.1 uncultured Coleofasciculus sp.
CCCCCAGCTCCCCCAGCTCCCCCAGCTCCCTCAGCCTTCTTAAGGCGATCGCAGAGTCCGAATCGTTAACACCTGGGGTGGTGTTGCATCCGCCGGATAGATAAAATCCACCTCAACCAAACGGCGATCGCCTGGAGGCATTTTTAGGGTTAACAATGGTTCCCCAGCTTGACCCCGGTGTTGCACCAGATGAACCGAACGGGTACGGGCTAATCCCCGATCATCGGTGTAGCGCAGTTGTACAGTACCCCGAAAGAAGACCTGGGAATCGGGAGGATTCAAAAAGTGCAGTTTGTCGGTTTCTTCTTCATCGGGTTTAAGTGGGGTTTGAATCGCTAAGGTTACGGTTTGTGAAGCATCTGTGCGGTTAACCAAGGGCAAAGTAAGGTGATACTGCACCCCATAATTGCCATGGGCGTGATAAGCAGTATCTGGGTAACGGACTTTTAGAGGCGCACTCTGTACTTGATCAGTCCCTAAAGTGATAAACGGAACCGTACTGAGGGGATAGGAAAACGCTTGACCCGGTTGAGGAATCGTCAGATCCAACGCACCTGGACGGTCTACAACCTCAGTACGCCATTGAGAACCAATCGCCACACCTGCGACTCGACCATAGACAATCTTACCGTTAGTTTGGTTGGGTGGTGTCGGGATGCGATCGCGTGGTCCAGCTAAATTGCCTTTAAATAATAAATACCGCCATTCGTCAAGAGTCGGTGGACGATAGGGAAGCCCAGGTGTCCCTAAAGGTTTTCCATCCACTTTGCGATCAGAGTTCAGGGGTGCATACATGGCTAAACTTGCCATATAAATCGGTCGATTGGTTCGCAGACGCATCAACGTAGACCGGGAATTGCCTAACGCAATGGGTAAATTCAATACCATTTCGCTCTGTCGCGGCGGAATAACAACTTGAGAAGGAAACGAGGATTGATGCACACCACGTAGGATATCGGTGGCTACCCGTGAACCGGGACCAGAGTAGACCAAACCAAAGGGATTATCCATATAGGGCGGTAAGTTGATAAACGGCGCATCCGGATTGGTTACATAACTCACCGCTTGCAAAATATCTAAGGTTACAGGTTGACTCCCTGCATTGTGAACCAGAACCCCTTGGTACATGGGTCGCCATTCCTCTGGTGTATTGGAACGGGCAATATGATGAGCAAATACATCAAAGCGTCCAGAAAGCGGAAAATTTAAATGAGCGCCAGGACTCGCTTTTCCGTAAGGGGGGAAGGTTGACAGTAAAATCCCCTCGGTTTGGATCACTTCGGGACTATTGCTATTAAAGACAGGTATCTGATCCAGTTGTCCGGGTAGGGGTCGTATTTGCTGGGGTTGCACCACCAATTCCTGGGCGGGAGGAGGAGTTGGGGTTGTCGGGGGGACAGGGATAACAACTTGAGCCAGCGAGAAATTGGCGAATAGAGACAGCATGAACGAAGGGGTTTTCCAACCTCACACACACAACAACAGTTCTCAGTTTCAGCGTTTCACTCCCGTCATCAGCAATAAACTGACAACAAGGGCAGAGTGATTAAGTATAGACCGATACTAAGAACTGTAGATTTATCATCCTACCGCTTGTGATTGGTCATTGGTCATTGGTCATTGGTCATTTGTTAGGGAACAGGGAACACCTCGGCTTCGCTCGGTGTGTAACAGGGAACAGGGAATTCAAACTGCATAAGCTGACACTACCGAGATATACGTTCCAGCGACGGCATAATTTGGATATTGACTATGACTTTCAGCTTCTACCATAAACTGAATCGCCTGATTCTCAGCGGAACCACAACCACAATCCTAGCCACCACCTCCCTAACCAGTTTTATCCTCGCCGCCTCACGTCCCGCACAAGCTAACCCGGAAGTTGACCTTTACACCTTATGCACGAAATTCCCCTTAAATTCGCGCTGTGAAGGCTACGAACCCCCCGTCTCGCTCAAACAGCGTTCGGGTCATGAGGGAATCTGTGCCTTAACCTCTGGTGAAACTGATCTATCCGGTAAATGCAAAATCTCCCTCACTGAGGGAATCATAACCGCTTATATTGAACAAGGCGATCGCCTCGCGGTTTTGGATGATGAAAGACCCACCCAGGAAATTACTGTTGCGGCAAGTAATGTTGATACCCTAACCTATCAAGAAGGCAAAAAAGCTAACGTGGGTCGGATTATTGGTAATACTTTGCTGTTCGGCGTTCTGGGTGCCGTTTTCACCAAACCGGATAAGATTGCCCAAATTGAGGTAGGTTTCACCGGAAACTCTGATCCCGCAACGACACAGGTTTTGACCTTAGTAACCGAACGGGAATTGGGACTGACGTTAAGAAGCAATTTGGAACGATTAACGGGAATTTTCGCGGAAATTCCTGCCGAAGAGGAACCGGAACCTCAAGAAACAACAGTAGAGAATCCTGAGACTTCTTCAACAGATTTAGATGAATTCTGTGAGTCTTATCCACACAATTCGCGTTGTCAGAATTCCACGGATGAATAGAGAAGCTAGCGACTCAAGAACCTATTTTTGATCGTAAGGAAGGGCGGGTTTTGTTGTTCCGTCATCAGTAATAAGCAGATTGAGTGCCTAAACCCGCCCCTACAACTATGTGATTTCAGTTATCATTCTGTTTACCTCCATCACCCCATTCCTCCCCAAATCAGCCGCGCTACCCAAAACGGCGCTAAAGTCGCGATCGCGATCCAGTCTCCCCAGTGTAAACGAAGTTGATGCCATTGGACTCGATGCTGGTTGGGACTGGTAAAGCCACGCACCGTCATGGCTTTAGCAATTTGATCGGCTCGCATAAGTAGGTTTTCTAATAACCGTTCAGTCACCATGATCCAAACTTGGGCGCTGCGGCGAACTCCTAGCTTTTTCCAGTTAATCGCCCGAGTCCGAATCGAACGGACTAAATTTTGCACTTCCTCCAAAACTAAGGGAATAAAACGCAAGGATAAGGTTAATGTCAGAGCAATTTCTGTAACTGGAATATTCAGACGCCGTAAGGGAAGCATTAGACTTTCTAACCCGGCGGTAATTTCTTCGGGAGCGGTGGTGAGCAAGTAAAGATTGGTACTATAAATTAGTGTAAAAATTACGGTACTGACCCGAACCGCTAGATCCAATGAGCGACGGGTAATTGTCACTGGACCGGCTTCCAAGAGAATATATCTGTAGTCCGTCGGTTGGGGTAAATTGGTCAAGATAACGGTTTCACTCGCAGACGTTTCTGGAACCGATTCACGTCCGATGCCAAAGGGATTATACCAGGGTCTAGGTTGAGGCGATTCCTGTGCTGAGGTTTCAGCAGACTCAACCATGAGAATGTCCGCTTCCGGAAGCCGAGACTGATGATCAACCGCCAATCCATCGGGTGCGATCGCGGTGAGAATAAATACAAATACCGATAGCATCAGCAACCAACCCATTTGCTGACGCCAAACCCGTAACGGGATACGAGCTGACAGGGTGAACAAAATCAGTACCACAACAACTGCCACACGGCAATAGGGATTGGCTAATAACGGTACTGCCAAAAAGCTCATTAACCATATAAGTTTTACCCGAGAATCCAGGTAATGGAGCCAAGTTACAGGTTGTTCCAGGTATAGCCCTAACGGGAGCGATCGCAGTAAGTCCATGGTTTGTCATTTGTCATTTGTCATTCGTCATTCGTCATTCGTCATTCGTCATACTCGCTTTCATCGAGAAGCAAGCTACGTTAGGGAATGGGGAATAGGCAAAAATATGCCCTCGAAGGTTGTCAAGAATCAATGTATCCCATCTCACTATTGTTTTAACCATTGACCATTGACAAAGGACATAAGACAAAGGACAAATTAAACCCGAACGGCTCGATTAGCTCTGCTGCTTTCAACGTCGCGGACTTTCTTCCCACGCCATAATAGACGCAAGGGTGTCCCTGTAAAACCCAGTTGTTGGCGAAATTGACGCTCAATATAGCGGCGATAGTTTTCATTAAATCGTTTCGGATCATTGACAAACAGGGCAATCGTTGGGGGTTTAGTTTTCACCTGGGTGCCGTAGTAAATTTTGCCTTGGCGTCCTTGGCGGTTGGTGGGCGGGGAATGCCAGTTAATGGCTTCTTCAAGCACTTCATTAATCACAGACGTACTGACGCGGCGCTGGTGTTCTGCGGCAACAGTATCGACTAAATCGAGAATTTTGTCTACTCGTTTTCCGGTTAAGGCGCTGACAAAAATCATTGGTGCCCATTCAATAAAATAGAGGCGATTTTTCAGCAGTTTTTCGTATTCATAGATCGTATAAGTATCTTTCTCAATCGCATCCCATTTGTTTACCAAGATAACCGCCGCCCGTCCGTCTTCAGCAATGCGTCCAGCAAGTTTTTGGTCTTGTTCGGTAACACCATCTAGGGCATCAACCACGAACAGAACCACATCAGCACGGCGAATAGCTTTGAAGGCGCGATTAATGCCAAAAAATTCCGGTCCATATTCGACATTTTTCTTCCTGCGAATGCCTGCGGTATCAATAAGACGATAGAGTTGAGATTCAGTCTCGGTTTCTGGGTTTCCGGGGCGTTCGACAATCATATCAATGGCATCGCGGGTAGTACCAGAAACGGAACTGACGATCGCCCGTTTTTCTCCCGTCAGGGCATTTAATAGACTAGATTTACCCACATTCGGACGTCCGACAATCGCCACGTTGATTTCTGAGGTGTCGGGAAGCATTCCCACCGTGGGCAAATGGGTAATCAGTTGATCCAGGAGTTCCCCGGTTCCTGCACCGTGAATCCCAGAGACAGGAAAGGGTTCACCTAAACCGAGTTCCCAAAACTCAGCCGCTTGGATTAGTCCTTGTTGGGGAGATTCGCACTTGTTTACAGCCAGAACAACCGGGACAGGGTGCTGGCGTAGCCAATCTGCGATCGCATAATCGGCGGCGGTGGGACCCATTTGACCATCGACCACTAATATAGCGGCGCTGGCTTCGCTGAGGGCTGCCATTGCCTGTTCTCGAATCAGGGGCAGAAATTCGGTATCATCATCAAAAACCAACCCCCCGGTGTCTACAATCGAGTAATCCCGGTCTTGCCAGAACGCGGGTCGATAAGTGCGATCGCGGGTAACTCCCGGTTGATCATGGACAATCGCATCCATCACCCCGGCTAACCGATTGACAAGCGTTGATTTGCCCACATTCGGGCGTCCGATTACAGCAACTACTGGCAAACCCATCGTCATCCCCCTAACTTATAGGAAGCATTACGCTTCAGTCTTCCTATTGTAGCGACGTCAGAGGGAGTAGCTGATTCCTTTATCGGCTGGAATCTTCGGAAACGGCAATCATAGACAGCGTTTGACGAACTGAGGGGGAAAGAGGCGGTTGTACAATCTAGAAGACTACCCATCCAATCCACTATGCCCAAACCCGTTATTCCCCGCATCGAGCAACTGAGAGTCAAAAACTATCGTGCTTTACGCGATCTTGAACTGAAAAATATTACACCACTAACAGTCTTCTTGGGTCCCAATGGCAGTGGTAAATCCACCATTTTTGATATATTTGCGTTTCTCTCCGAATGCTTTCAATTGGGTCTACGTCGGGCTTGGGATCGGCGGGGACGGTTTCGAGAATTGCGAACTCGCGGGGCGGAGGGTCTCATATCCTTTGAGTTGAAATATCGGGAAAAACCACAAGCTCCAATTATCACCTACTACCTGGCAATTGACGAAGGTTCTCGTGGTCCTTATGTTGCCGAAGAATCTTTACAATGGCGACGAGGACAAAAAGGTGCGCCATTTCGGTTTTTGAACTTTAAGGAGGGGACAGGTGAAGTCATCAGCGGTGAAATGCCGGAAAAAGAAGACGAACGTATTTCTCAACAGCTAGACTCTCCTGATATTCTCGCCGTGAATACCCTGGGACAATTCGCCAGTAATCCTCGGGTGAGCGCTCTGCGTCGATTTATCAGCGGTTGGTATCTGTCTTATCTCACGGCTGATCATACCCGTAGCACACCCGAAGCGGGTACTCAAGAAAAGCTTTCTGAAACAGGTGATAACCTGCCTAATGTCATTCAATATCTAAAAGAACAGTATCCGGATCGACTCAATCAAATTCTGACAACCCTTACTCATCGGATTCCGCGCCTAGAAAGCATTGATGCAGAGATGATGCAGGATGGGCGATTACTCTTACAAGTCAAAGATGCCCCATTTCAAAGACCCATTTTGGCTAAATTTGCCTCAGATGGCACCCTGAAAATGTTTGCCTATTTGACTGTTCTCTATGATCCTGATCCACCTAAACTCATCGGCATTGAAGAACCAGAAAACCATCTCCACCCTCGTTTGCTACCTGAGCTAGCCGAAGAGTGCCGAACTGCATCTGGACAAAGCCAGTTAATGGTGACGACTCACTCACCGTACTTTGTCGATGCTCTGCGCCCAGAACAACTTTGGGTACTCTATCGTGATCAAGATGGCTTCACTCAGGCGAAGCGTGCTGCCGATATGCGCGGTATTCCTGAATTTATGGCTGAAGGTGCAACCCTGGGTAATCTCTGGATGGAGG
>CAKZMA010001373.1 GCA_937127375.1 uncultured Coleofasciculus sp.
CTGACGTTGTTCTTCTGTGGATTGATCAACAGCAACTTGTTTAAAACTTTGAATTAAATCCGCCGCTCGATTGAGATTACTTAAAACCATCGTACTACTTTGCATCGCTATGTCCAGAAACTTCTCCAGTTGGGAACGCTTCATTTTGCCACGTTGATAGGTTTGCAAAAATGCGGTACTTTTTTCGGCTAACAGAGAAGCGGCAGTAATGCTAATCCCAACAGGGGTATTAATTTCATGGGAAACCCCAGCAACTAATCCCCCCAGCGATGCCATTTTTTCTGATTCAACCAGTTTATTTTGAGTAGTTTGTAGTTGCTTGAGTGTGGCGGCGAGTTGTTGATTTTTTTCCTGTAAGGCTTCGGTACGTTCGTTAACTTGACGTTCTAAGGTACGGTTGTAGTCTTCTAAAATCTGTTGTGCTTGTTGGCGTTCTGTGATATCTTGAAACGCAGCGATCGCGTATTGGATTTTGCCTGTTTCATCAAAGATGGGTGTGGCAGAAACTTCTAAGGGGATAACTCGGTTGGGGTGGTGCAATTCCAAATCATCAGCCTTCGCCGTTTCACCGCTTAAAGAACGCACTACAGGCATTTGTTCAACTGGATACAATTCCCCAGTTTTGGCACGGTAGACGTGATACGTTTCAGCTAACTGTTCAGTTGTGGCTTCCGGGAAAACGTCTATTCCCAACACCTGTCTGGCTGTCTGATTTGCATAAGCCAGTTGTCCCGCCTTGTCGTGAACCGATACCGCAATTGGCATGGCTTCCAGGTATTGGGTCAACCGTTGTTCACTTTCAGTGACTTGGCTGTAGAGTTTAGCATTGGTCATTGCGATCGCGGCTTGTCCTGATAGTAATTGTAGAACGTCGAGTCGGTTTTGGGTAAAGGCATCAGCGGTTAGATTATTTTCCAGATAGATAATACCTGTAAGTTGACCTTGATTCACCAAGGGCGCACATAAGAGTGATTTGGTTTGATGGGTTTGGATATAGGAATCCTGGGTAAATCTGCCTTGATTTGCCGCATCTCTCTCAACCACAATTTCTTGAGTCCGAATTACATAGTTAAGAATCGAGACGGATAAGTTTTGCTCAACGGGAAGAGATTGCAACACTGTAACCGTATCAGAATCTACATTACTCAAGGCTTCAATTTTCCATTGTCCAGCGTCCTCCAAAATTAAACAGCCGGTTTGCGCTCCAGCATTCTCGATGAGAATTTTCATTAACTTAGTAAGCAGTTTATCCAGAACAATTTCACCCGCAATGGCTTGAGAGGCTTTCATGACGCTGGCTAAATCTAATCCTTCGCCTGACTGACTATCACTGGTAGACTTGATAGTTGTCGTCGGGGGGGAAGTAATACTTTTAGTCGATGATGATTTTTGTAGTAACTGTGGGTATTTTGCTTCCAAATCCTCTACTTTTGCTCTGGCTCCCCAGCACGTATAGGCATAGTGTGCCTCTTTTATATAGGTTTGAGCAATCTTCAATCTGCCACGTTCTAGGTAAAACTTTGCCGCTAATTCATAAGCCAAGGCTTCTTCTTGAATATATTTGTTTTTACTGGCTCCGATAATGGCTTGTTCATAAAACTCTTCAGCTTCAAGAACTTGCCCTAAAACTCGCGCTTTCTCTGCTTCAACTAAATGATATTTGTGCAAAAAATTCATCGGGGCATGATCTGCCCAAATCTGCATTTTTGCTTGGTTAGTGTTCACCCGATTCAGCAACGCTTCTTTTTCAGAATCTGAAGCCTCAGTAAACACGCCTAAATGTGCTAGAGAATCATAGAAATGGAAGAGAGGGACGACTACCATTGCTATCACACCGTCTAAATACTGTTCTGCCATAACAGCATTTTGTATAGCTTGAGGCTGCTCACCAAACAGATAACATAAAATAAGTTTATTCAGGTAGAGTAAGTGAAGTCCTAATCTGTCATTGGCTTCAATAGCCAGGGGTAACCATTGCTCCTCATTATAGACATCACCGATTAAACAACTCGGATTTTTAGACTGACCTAGCAAGTTAAGGACTGCCTGCCGAAACATTGCCACCCAATTAAACGGATTTTTCTGTCTAATTTGACAGATAGCATTACCGTAGATCGCCATCTTCTGTTCTAGACTTATCAGTTCTTGACCGACAAAATATGAATGATCGCAGACAAAAAATGCACAATAACTAGCAAACTCAAATTCTCCGGTTTCCAATCCGCTGCGATAGCCCTCAATTACAATGGGTAGTGTTTCCCGGAAATGTTCTTTCCAATGTATGACATGAGCTCCCAATACCTCCAATGCTCTAGCCTTACCTCTCCTGGGATTTAATTTTTCTACCAACGTTAAACCCAATTTGCCGAATTTATAACCCAACTCAATGTCTTGAATAACTCCACAGAGAATTAATCCATAACAGGCATAACTAAATGCAGACAAAGTGCTATGACCATATTTAATAGATAAATTAGTCATTGATAACACAATCAGTAACATCAGTTCAGGAGCAGCGATATAGGCAGCAGCACTGATACTAGATAGGATATAGATAGCTGCCTGTGGCTCAGGTTCGCTCATGTTCGGCAAGTTCATTAACTGTTCAATTTCTTGCTCAGAATAAAATGAAGCGGTTTCCTCAAATCCTCTTTGAATATCCAATTGGCTGGGTTTTTCTGGTAAATTTATGCCCAACATCTCCAGCATTTGCAGTCCGATTTTAATCGCTGATTTTAAGTTTCCCTGTGATACATTAGCTTGAATTTTGCTATCATAAATTGTTACTTTGTCTAGAGTTTTTATGGCATTGTTTTGTACCTCAATAGCTAGCTGTTCCATCTCCTCAAAGTTACCGTTAAGATACGTGGCTTCTACGGCTTCTGAATACAGATTTAAAGTAAGGTCATATTGACTCTGCCAACTATCGGGATTCAGCAGCTTTAGTCCCACCTTCAAATAATTAATCGCTGCTGCATAAGCTGTTGCTGCGTTCGCTTTTTCACCTGCCATCAAATTCAGTTTAGCAATTTCCTCTCGTTCTTCTTCTTTGGTGACAATTTCAACACCCATATTGAAATGATCAACAATTTTAAATATATCTAATGACACTGCATTTGACGCAGTATTTTTAAATAATAATCGAGCTATTTTCAAATGAATTAATTGTTTTTCGTTTTCGTCAATTAAGGTATAAGCAGCTTGTTGTACCCGGTCATGTAAAAACTTATAATTTTGAATCGATAGGTCTTGCTCTAACTCACTGGCTGGTAGAATTAAGCCAGTTTGAATGGCGGGTATTAATTCTGGGAATAGTTCACCCGATGACTTTTTACAAATAATCGCTAGTGTGTATAAATCAAAATCCGCTCCTACACAAGCGGCAAAACGTAAAACCTGCTGCGTGGATTCGGGCAGTTTCTGCAACTTGCCAATCATTAAATCCACCACATTATCGGTAATATCCATTGCTTTAATTTGCTCAATATCCCACGTCCATTGGCAATCCCCATCAGGTGTAAATGTAATCAATTTTTCATCGTACAGAGTTTTGAGAAATTCATTGACAAAGAAGGGATTGCCCTCGGTTTTCTCTAGCACTAATTCAGCTAAAGGCTTCACGGCGGTGATGTCACGATGTAATGTATCAGCAATCAGATGACAAATTGGTTCAAGGTTCAAAGGAGATAAGGTAATCCAATTCACAATTGCTCCTTGTTTGTGCAATTGTTTTAGGGTCATAGTCAAGGGATGAGTCAAACTCACTTCATTATTCCGATAGGCACTAATCAGCAGTAGATAATCAGTTTGACTATCGATAGCCAACCGTTCAATTAACTGGAGTGTTGCTAAATCTGCCCACTGTAAATCATCTAAGAAGATAACCAAGGGATGTTCTTTGGCACAACAGGCTCGAATGAAGTTTCCCAAGACTCGATTAAAGCGATTTTGAGACTCAGTAGCACCCAATTTTGGTAGAGAGGGTTGTTTGCCAATAATCAGTTCGACATCGGGAATGACATTAATAATCACTTGACCATTATTCCCCACTGCCTGTCGTATTCGTTCTCGCCACTGATTAAGCTGGATGTCACTTTCGGTTAAGAGTTGCCGCACTAATTTTTGAAAGGCATCGACGACGGCAGAATAAGGAATATTGCGCTTAAATTGGTCAAATTTTCCGGAAATGAAGTAGCCGCATTTTTCGGTAATCGGCTTATAAATTTCTTGGACTAATGCTGACTTGCCAACCCCTGAATATCCAGAAATAAACATCAATTCAACGCCATTTAAACCGTCGGTTTCTTTGGCTGATGCCACGCGCTCAAATGCGTTGAGTAAGGTTTCAACTTCTGTTTTACGTCCATAAAGTTCCTGGGAAACTTGAAACTTATCTGATATATCGTGTGTGCCTAAAGTAAATTCGGCGATGGTTCCTGTTGACTCCAACTGTCTCAAGCACTCTCGCAAATCCGCGACAACTCCCCAGGCACTTTGATATCGCTGCTCTGCTGTTTTTGCCATCAGTTTCATGATGATATCTGACACCATTTTGGGAATGGGCGCACGTCGGTGCGTTCCGACGAGTTCATGGGGTGGAATCGGTTGTTTGGCAATATGACAATGGACTAACTCCAATGCATCCGTCGTTTCAAACGGTAGCCTTCCAGTTAATAATTGGTAGAACGTAACACCTAAAGAATAAAAGTCGGTGCGATAATCCAGCGCCCGATTCATTCGTCCGGTTTGTTCCGGCGACATATAGGCTAAGGTTCCTTCTAAAACATTGGGATTTTTCAGGGTAGGATTAGAGCGGGTGAGTTGGGTAGAAATGCCAAAGTCGATGATTTTCAGGGTATCAGTATCTGGATTATAGACAATATTGCTAGGATTAATATCTTTATGGATAATATTAGCCGCGTGGATATTAGCTAAACTCTCAGCTATTTTGATGGCGATGGGCAGAAATTCTCCTAGGGTGAGGATATATTGTTCCCCGACACCATCTTTGAAGGAGTGGCTTAAGGATGAGCCGCCGAAATCTTCGAGGATGATCATTAAGGTTCTCTGATAGGATTGGATGTCATAGGCTTTGATAACGCCCTCTATATCCAGATTGCGAGTGATTTCGTATTCTTGCTTATATCGGGTGATTTCATTCGGTGTCGGATAATCTTGTTTGAGGACTTTGAGGATAACGGCTACTTGATCAAGTTCTCGGATGCCGCGATAGACTAGAGAGTTGGCACTTTCGCAGATTTGGGTGAGAATTTGGTATCCGGGAAGACTAATCATAAGTCGTCATTCAATAATAAATAGGTTTTGTCAGCTATATATGACTTATCAGTTTTGATTAACCATAAAGCCGACCACACAAGGACTGTAGCTTTTAACCGCCTCAAAACAAATTGAAATCCGGGTAAAAAGAGTTAAAGCTATTGCTGTCCAATATTCGGGCAAATCAAACTAACAATTTAGCACACTAACTACGGAAGACCCGTATTATTCAGCCAATAGTAAGGCGTGACTTCAACCTAATTAACCTTCACCAGCGAATAGGAAAAATCCGTATTAAATTATCCGCTCAATCTATAAATTTTTGACAAAACTATTTTCTCTAGTTGTATAAATTTAATTTTGTAAAATTATGTCAATTTTCCTTGTCCGGTTCTTGACAAATAAAGAGCCAATAATTAGGGTCTGCTGAATAAGTCTGGTGGTGGGGTGAGAGAGCAGGGTGATCACCATTTCAAAAATGCAGCATCTGATCCCTGTTCGCGGCGAATCTTGCTGTCTTGTTCAAACCAATCAATCACCTGCTGAGGCGTTAACTCTTCAACAGCCACTCCTGTGTCTTGGGCAATATGGGTTAAAAGGCGCAGGGATGAAATAGTTAATCGGGTTAAAAACTTCTCATGAGATGCGAGTAACGCTTTATCTACCGCAGCAGATTCCTCTGGACTTAAAAATTGTGTTGTCGGTTGTTGGGACATAGGGGAGCAGGGGGAGCTGGGGGAGCCATGTAGAGACGTAGCATGCTACGTCTGGGAGCAAGGAGAGCCAATTTGTAGGGGCGGGTTTTACCCATAACGTTGTGGCACACAACCGATAACTT
>CAKZMA010001374.1 GCA_937127375.1 uncultured Coleofasciculus sp.
TTAGGAAACCTTTGATTGACTGATTAGGGTTGAGTTTTTTTGTTGATGCATTTAGACTTGCCAACCCTTTAACGGACTTATTACCGTTGAGTTGTTTGATTTATGCACTTTGGGTGAGCTATCTGGGAAAAGCTGTAGCCATACAAGCCACAAGAAGCTCTATCCCATAAACGTGCCATTCTTCTAAACCCTCAAACGCTTTAACTGACTTATTAGGATGAGGTTTTGTGATTTATGCAGTTAACTGGAAAAATTTCTGCGATCGCACCAAGATACAGGGTTTCGGATTTGTGCAGCAAGCCCAAAATAGGAACGAAAGGTATAAGATTGTCCTTCTTGCAAAATTCTGGTTTTGGACATGGTGGTATGGATAGGGTTTTAAGTCAGGTCAATCTCCACCTTAAAAATTAGCGACTAGCCTTGCTTTCCTGAGCAAAAAGGTAAGCACTGTCTCTTCTTGTGCAATAATATCGGCTCTGCCTTCCATCCCGAATTGAAGGGCGCATTGATTTTTGCCCTGACTGAGAAACAGGCGTTCTGGCTCAATGGTTACCTGGTAGAATGCTGCAATTGTCGCCGGATTTGGGCTAGCGGCTACAGTCGCGATCGCAGGTGTCTGATTTGGGTTCGATTGAATCGTATCCTCAGATATTTGCCTAACTACACCGTTAAGTGTACCGTAATCAGGATAGGGACAAGCCGAGACGCGCATTTGCACAGTTTGACCGACGTCTAATTTACCAATATCAGCCGGAGATACAGCCGCTTTTATTTCTAAAGGCGCATCACTGGGAACAATTTGAGCAATGTTTTGTCCAGGTTGCACCGTTTGACCAGGGTTGCGTAGAGTAAACTGGGAAATAATCCCATCAGCCGTAGCTCTAATGGTGGTTTGCTCTAAATCAAGGTCAATTTGTTGGAGTTCCTGGTTATTTCGTTCTAGCTGTTTCTGGATTTCAATGCGCTGTTGAATCAAGGCTTCTTTTTCTTTCGCTAAGATAGCTAGAGTCGCTTCACCTGTCGCTTGTTCTTGAGCGATACCCAAAGCGGCGATCGCAACATCTGCATCACTGGGATTGAGACTGGCTTTAGCGCTTTGCTGTTTGGCTTGAGCCGCTTTAACTGCTTGTTTTAACTGCTCAATGGTTTGGTGTTGTGCCTCTACTGCGGCTTTTTGTGCCTCAACGGTTTGTTTGTGCTGCTCAACCGCCAGTTGGGCTTCCTCCAATTGATTCTGAGAAAGGGCACCCAATTGGGCGATCGGTTGATAACGGTTTAGTTTAGAACGGGCAGCATTTAACGCCGCTTGACTAGATTTTAAGTTGGCTTGAGTTGACGTTAATTGAATTTGCGCTTTTCGTAATTCGTCTTGTGCGCTGCTCACATTTGCCTCAGCTTCTTGGAATTGGGCATTACTGGTAATGTCTAAATCTCGATAATCCCGTTGACGGCGACTCAGTTCAGCCTTAGCTGAAGCAACAGCGCGGTTAATTCGGTTTGTTTCTGCCTGAATCTGACGATTTAGTGCGCTAATTTGGGCGTTAATTTGAACCATTTGGCGTTGTGATTGCTGAAGATTACTTTGCATTTTCTGTTTTTCCGTTTGTAGGTTAGAATCATCCAGAGTGGCTATAATATCTCCCTTTTTTACCTCTTGATTTTCCCTAGCAGAGATACTAATGACCAAACCCTGTGTAGCCGTCTGAACTAACCGCAACTCTCCAGCCGGACGCACCTGAGCTTGAGCTTGTACGGTTACTCTATATTTCGTTACCGAACAAAGCGCGATCGCAACACCCACAGCACCAACCATAAATAGTCCGCCCCACTTTGTCCAACGACTTATTGGTGGCAGAAATTCATTGTTTTGAATAAGCGGTAAAAAATCTGGGCTAGGAGTACTGACCATGGTAATAATGAATAGAATGAGCGGATAAACCTGACTTTTTACAGTATATAGTGCTTCTGTCGGGGCGGGTTTCACGACTATCTTTTAGGTTGCACATAGATGTAACTAAACCAGCCCCGATTTAGATTTATAGAGTACCCGGTAAAAGTCAGGCAGATGAGGGTGCTGATGTGGATATGGATCAACCTAAAACGAATGACAAATAACCCCAAAATCAAGGAATTAAAAATTTTAAATGCTCACCTGTTTGTTTTTGCAACTCATCAACATAACCTTGTAATTTCAATGTTCCAGACTCCAACATAACGATCCAATTCGCCCGTTGAATCACTCGAGGACGATGACTAATCAAAATTGTAGTTTTACCTAGACGGTGATCGAGTAATCGGGTCAAAACCTCAGTTTCGCTAACCGGATCAAGAGCGCCTGTAGACTCATCTAAAATCAGCACGGGTGGATGATTAACAATTGCTCTAGCAATCGCTAATCGCTGTCGTTGTCCACCGGAAATATTTGCCCCAAATTCTCCTAATACGGTTTGATATTTATCCGGTAATTGACTGATAAACTCGTCAGCCCCCGTAATCTGGCAAGCTTGTACAATCTGCTCAAAAGAAACGTGAGGATCACCGAGGCGGAAGTTTTCCACAATTGAGCGACGCCAAAAGTGAGCGTCTTGGGGAACTAGCACAACCTGTTGTCGCAAACCATGGAGGCACAAATCCTGTTGATTATAAATACCAAAGCGAATATTGCCAGACTGGAGCGGATATAGACTAGCAATGAGTTTAGCCAAAGTACTTTTACCACAACCCGATTTGCCGATGAGAGCAATCACTTTACCCCCAGGAAAGGTTAGGGAAAAGTCTTGCAGCAAAGATACTCTACCCGCGTGGTGAAAGTTAAGATTGGTGCAGATAATGTCAACATTACTAGGAATCCGAACCCAGGGTTTTTGACTATCGTCTTTCGTTTCCGGTGGCGTGTCAATGACTTCAGTAAAACGCTGGGTAGCAGTTTTGGCGCGGGTGAATTCATCGACAAAGCGAATTAGGGTATCAATTAAGTTAGTAAAATTACCATTCATGCTGTTAAATGCCAAGAGCATACCAATGGTTAACTCTTGTTGAATCACCAACGTGCTACCGAACCAGAGTAGGGTAATACTGCCGATACTAGAAACTAAATTGGAGAAGATTCCATTGATAATGCCAATTTGGTTTGTCCCCAGAGTGAGAGTCGCTAGACGACTAAAGCGACCTTGGAATTCTTCCCAAAATTGAGGTGCAGCTGTTGTGGTTTTCAGGGTGAGAGCGCCTTTAAATGTTTCGACTAAAACCCCTTGATTTTCGGCTTCAGTAACTAAGACAGAACGGGTTTTTTGGTGTAATGTGGGCATAAATATGACCGTTGAAAGGGTCATTAACAGGGCAATAACACCAGCGAAAGCAGTGAGTTTAGCACTATAAAAGACCATGCAAATCACTGAAATTAGAGCAATAAAAAACTGACTCGGTAGGGAGACAACTACCTGAGCAACCAACTGATTAATTTCCTGAATATCCCGCAATCGACTAGCAATTTCACCACTGCGACGGGATTCATAGTAATCTAGGGGCAGGCGCAGAATTTGCCGTGCGAAGTCCAAGATGAGTCCTAATTCTAGACGCTGGGCAAAGTGGGCAATTAGGTTAGATTGGGCGAGTCGCAGACTACTACTAACCAGGTGCATAACAATGACTGCGATCGCGACACTGGTTAGGAGTTGAGTATCCCCTCGCACGAGGACATCATCGGTGAGGATTTGTAGCAGAAATGGGGAAGCTAAGGAGAGTAAACCGAGTACAATATTAAGCAGTAAGGTTTGGGCAAGCAGGGCGCGGTAGGGTAAAATACGCCGGAGAAAGCGAGCAAATCCGCCAATTTTTTCTGGTTCATCGGGTTGGGCAAAAAAGCGGACTGGATCAGGTTCAAGCAGCAGCATAACCCCACCCGTCCAGGCTTCCATGAGCCACTTTTGGGAAAGATAACGGATACCGACACCCGGATCAGCAACGACGTATTTATTATTCCGTTTGCCATACAAAACTACCCAGTGATAGCCTTTCCAGTGAATAATTGCTGGCAGCGGTACGGCTTTTTTATTCACAACATCGAGAGGCGCTTTAATCCCCCGGGCATTAAAACCAAGAACTTCAGCGCCCCGTTTCAACCCCAATAAAGTGGTTCCATCCTGTCGAGTTCCCACGGCTTGCCGCATGTGGTTGAGGGTGAAGGTACGACCATAATATTTAGCAATAGAAGCCAGACAAGCCGCACCGCAGTCTTCTTCGCTATGCTGTTGAATAAGCTGGAATTTCATCGTTATACCGAGTGGCATTTCAAGGAAATAGGACGAATGGCACTGAAATAAGCAATTTTGGATCGCCAAAACTAAGTCAGTATGCTACGTCTGGAACCGGGGCGGGTTTAGTCACATCTGGGTGAGATAAGAAACGATAACAGTGAAACCCGCCCCTACCTTCCTCACCTTTTCCATTTGCGACACAACCCAAGACGATTTAACTTGATATAAGAGGCGGTTCCAGAGTTAGCACCGAGGGAACACGCTCTGGTGCGGCTAGTCGCAGTAACTCATAACCAATCCCTGCTAGTCCAGTCATGAGTCCAGGAGTCTCAACTTCTAAAGGAACGCCACAAAGCCAGCCATGTTGATTGATCCTGTCGAGGATAATGGCAGCAAGGCGGTCAACTTGGGTTTTCCACTGGGGTTCATCCCAGGTTTGGCTGGCTTGTAGGAGTAACTCCAGATTGCCTAAATCACCGTGACACAGGGAGTGATTGCCACCAAAACCATGAGCCAGAGTGGTGTTGAGTGCAGTGTCAATCTCAACTCTGATTTGAGGATTATCCAGATAGGGAAGACACCCCAGACGAGCCAGTCCAATTCCCGGTGCGCCATTACACCATGCATTCATAAACTTTGCTGAGGATTGCTCTGTCCCCTGTCCCGGTATCTCCGCATCACGCCGATCAAACCAGTTACCTTCCTCCTGGCAAAAGAGGGTGCCTTCAAATTCAAGGGCTTGTCGAGCAACCTGGTTAAACCGCTGCTCACCCGTCAATGCTGCTAATTTGAACAACGCCCAAGCGATACCAGCGGCACCATGGGAAAAGCCGGAAAGTGGACTTTGACTCAATCCATGCGCCACCCAAGCTACACCCCGCTCCATGGGTTGAGCATGAGCCAGAAGCCAGTCACCGCATTGGACAGCCGTTTGCAAGGTTAACGGAGACGGGGAATGGTGATGCAGAATCATGAGACTGGCAATACACCCCGCCGCACCACCAATCAGATCAAACTGCTGATCGGATTCGATTAAATTGGGGAGTAATACTGCAATTTGCTCGGCTTCAGTGATGAGTTCGGGCTGTTTCCACAGCACTGCTAAGTGAGTGAGGGTGTAGATTAATCCCCCCCATCCAGTAAACGCACCAATCGAGGTAACCACTGATTTGACCTGTTCGACTTGATGGCGTACCGTTTTTATCGCCGCTTGAGCTAAGATGGTGTAACGTTTTTGATCTGTCACGTCACCAAGATAGGCAAGGAAAAGGGCGATACCGGGTAGCCCAGTATAAAGGTCTAATCCAGAGGAAACCAGCATCCAATTCCGTTGGTCAACCAGTGCGAGTCCAACCCAAGTGGCATTGTCTTCACCTTGTACCGCCAAGGACTCAAGTTGCTCTCCCACGGCTAAGGCGGCAGCAAGAAACTGATTCTGATCAACACTAGTATTTGAGGGATGAGAAATTATCGGTCGGGAGACTGACCCATGTTTGCGTTCATCTCCGGTTACAGTGGTTGCTAACGATGCCCGGATATACCAGGTTTGTTGAGCCAGATCCTGATCACTCAACTGACGCAAACGCCGTTCTGGAGAGGACAGGGTAGATTCATCAAAAAAGTTGTCAATCCGTTTCCCGGAACTACTCCACAAATGACGTGAACCGGGACGGGTGAAAAATGCCGGAATATCACCTTGCTCTAGATCCTCTCGCTCCCCAGGAATCACCCGAACCAGATCCGAGTCATTTTTGACGTCACTCCAGAGTTGATCAAACAGGCGATCGCGGTTTAAGGCGTCGCGTAAAACGTCTGGGTGAAAGCTCTCATGGAGTAACATGGCATAGAACCGAGTCGGACGCAGAATCACACGCACCTCATCTTCACGAAAAGCCGCCAGAGGTCCTGAGTCACACAGGAGTTGCTCCCGATGGTTCAGCAGCAATCGGTACATCGCGGTAAAACCCTTGAGCAGGGATGGAATATAATCCAACAGACGCACCTCTTGTCCCTGCAACTGGGGACGATGATCACCTGCTTTCAACGGAAATCGGCGGCGTTTGAGTTGCATCTGATCTGTACCCGCTCCTTCCCAGTAGGGAAGGGGATCAGGGGATAGCTGACCGGCTGTGGCACCCAACCCACTAATATCTAAGCCCTCTGACTGGGAATCAAACCAGAGGCGCATGGGTAATAACCCGACTTTTAATACGGATTGGAGGAGTCTATTGACAACGAGTTGCTCCGTATTGTTTTCATCTCTGCGTTCTCTGGGTGGATGAAACAGGGCTTCTAGATCCAGAAGCACCGGATGTTCTCCCACTGCAATTAGATTCTCGAAATGAAAATCAGTGGCACCCAAGGCATATAAAATTGCCAGGTATGCACCTTGTCGCTCGTAGAATTGTTCCAGTTGAGCTGTTGTTTTACACTCCTGTGCGGTGACGAATTCAACCCATCCGTAGTCACCCCGGTTGAGAACGTTTAACGTTCGCAAGGTTGGGTGGTTACCGCGTTGGTTCAACCAGGATAATAGTTCCTGAAAATGGACATCAATGCCTAATGATTTCGGTTTATAAACAACTTTACAGCCAGAGGTGAATGTGGCAATTAGGACTGAGCGTCCGCCCCGATGTTTGTCTCCTAAGTTACCCTCTAACTGGGATAATTTGTCCGATGTTTTATGAGTTACTAGAGTTGTTTGCAGGGTATGCCAATCTTGACAAAGGTGGGTAAGAAACTCAAGACTAAAGCAACTGAGATGATGAATATGGAGCAGGAGTTGGCGAGCTAAAACCGGGTATTCTTCGAGGAGAGCCAATGATATATCCCGCTGATTTAGTCGCTGAATGAAGCTCTCAAAGCGTTCTGCGGGAGTATCTCCTTGAAGAAGTCCCTGTAACCGAGCCACGTTGAGTTCTAGGACTAGGGTGCGGTTTAATAGGTGGAGTAATTCCTGAGACCAATTTGTCAAAAGTATGGCTTCGATGGTGTCTGGGTCAAAGGGTAAGGAAGCGTGTGCCTCCCTGAGTTTCTGAATTCCTTGGCGGAGATTGTCAATGCCTTGGCGCAACAAAGGCTCAATTACATAAAGAAATCCGACCTCGGGTTTTTTGTTCCATTGTTTGAGTAGTGCTACTGCATCGAAAGACATGGGACGAGCAAAGGCTTGGGTAAGATGTTCGACCCATTTTGGAGGGATAGAGCAGCGATCCTGAACGGCATTTATCGGCTCACCGAGTAACTGCAGAAACTCTTTTTTATTAATACCATTGAGTGCCAGATGTTTCTCAAAAAACGTTTTTTCTGAAAATTGGAAACGCCAGCGTTCTAGACGACGTTCAGCCAATTTCCAATCTATGTTATGTTTGGGCTTAGGATAATTACAAGTACGCAGCGATGCTATCCGTTCTGTTAACGTTAGGGCGTGATACCAAGCGGTGGATGGACTTGAGGAGCGAGGTACAGAGACTTGTGGAAATTGATTTTCTTTGATTGTCGAGTTGCTTGTATCCTCTGATGGCGTCATAGTATACCTCCATGGTGACAGTAATTTCTGGTCAAGTTGGGTGAGCAATGAGCGCTCACCCAATGTTTATTTAGAAGAGGTTTTGCTTATACAAATTCTCCCGGATGTTGCGCTATATCCAACTCCCCTGTAGTCTCCCCTTACTAAGGGAAACAGCGATAACCAGGGATGTATTCGTTGCACAATTCAAGAGAAATAGTATTAACTGAAATGCTCCTCTCATCATTACATGCTGTAACAGCAACAAGTTGAGGTTGATGACATGGCGTTGCTAATGTTCTTACAATTGCTAATCCATGACCAGACACTTAACTGAAAAGGTTGGGAGCCATCCTTCAAAGATGTTGACGCGCCACCCACAAGGTTTTGCATCTCCTGTTCCGCCAATTCCAGGGAACCTGCGGGATTTTCCGGCAACTGCGATCGCTGTTCTTCACTCAGACTCTGACGATACTCTTCATCTTTCCAAGCGCGAATGATGTCAATGTTTGACATGCTTTTTCTCCTTAGTTTTATTGGTGTATTCGGGTTTGACCCCTTACAGTTGGGCTTATTAGGGTGGCGTTTTCTGATTTATGCACTTTGGGAGAGCTATCTGGGAAAAGGTGTTGTTATACAAGCCAAAAGCAGCTCACTCCAATAAAAGTGCTGTGCGTCTAACGCCTCAAACCCTATAACTGGCTTATTAGGAGCGAGTTTGGCGATTTATGCAGTTCACTGGAAAAATTTCTGCGATCGCACCCGTCATGGATGAGCCGAAACACCTGTAGTCTCGGTGTAGGGGCAACCCATTTGCACTAATAAACAATACCAGTCCACTCAATTTGCTCGGCTCGCCCTCC
The DNA here is from genome assembly GCA_937127375.1 of uncultured Coleofasciculus sp. Taxonomy (GTDB): domain Bacteria; phylum Cyanobacteriota; class Cyanobacteriia; order Cyanobacteriales; family Coleofasciculaceae; genus Coleofasciculus. The sequence goes on from CAKZMA010001374.1 coordinate 8,628, forward strand.
ACTTATAGCGAAGACAGCGCAACTAAAAACCTAGCTACAATAATGGAATCTGCACTTCCCCTTAGTCGAGAACGTATCCATGAACATACATCTATTTCGCTTCAGCTTTGTTATTTTTCTGCTTTCGCTACCGACTCTATTCTTACCCCCTAGCTTCACACTCTCGCCGTTGGTTGCCCAGACGTTTTCTCATGAAACTCGGAAAGCTGAAGCGGATCAACGGCTAGATGCTGGTATCGAACTGTATGACGATTTTCAATTGGGAAAAGCCCTAGTCAGCTTTGAGGAAGCATTGTTAATTTATCAAGATATTAACGACCAAGCCGGTGTTGGCACAAGTCGGCAAAAAATTGGTTTAGTCTATCAAAGTATGGGTGAGTATCAAAAGGCGTTGGATTCCTACCAGCGAGCTTTGGTAATTCAACGAGATATTCGTGATGGAGCAGGCGCTAGACTAACTCTCTTTCAAATCGGTAAAATTTACGACAGGTTTGGAGAGGAACAACAGGCATTGGATTACTACCAGCAAGCGGCGGCAATTCCACCTGACGTCGGTGAGGGGAAACAGGAAAGCAGTGCTTGTCGCGATCGCAGTTGGCAAGGCGTCGCATTCAACGCAATAGGAAGACTCTACCAAACCGAAGAAAACTATTCGCAGGCGTTGGATTCCTACCAACAAGCTTTAACAATTCGCGGGGAAATCAGCGATTGTGGTGATGAATCCTTAAGCCTCTTCCGAAATCAAGGAGCAACTCTCTTGTTCAATACAGGGTTAGTGTCTTATCATCTGGGACAGTATCAGCAAGCACTCGATTACTTCCAGCAAGCTTTAGCCATTTTTCAAGAACTTGACGAACTGGAGTCCCAATGGGCAACCTTAAACCGGATGGGAGTCGTTTATCGCCAGCTAGGGGAGTATCAACAAGCGCTGAATTTCTTCCAGCAAGCACAGAGACTGAATCTGCCAATGGGCGGTTTTCATCACGCCGGACATATCCATAATCTCGGCATCGTTTACCACAAGCTAGGAGAGTATGAGCAAGCAATTGATTACTACCAACAAGCGTTAGCTAGTTCCCAAGGATTAGGGAACCAAGAAGGCATTACTCTGAATAATTTTGGCACACTTTACCACGAACTCAAAGACTATCAGCCAGCCTTAGACTATTATCAAAAAGCTAGAGCTATTTTTCAGAACGAGGATAACCTTAAAGGAGAAGGCGTCACTCTGAATAATTTGGCAGCACTATATCACGATTTGGGTAAAATTGATAACGCATTGCCATACTACCAACAAGCTTTGGCAATTTTCCGAGAACTGGGCGCAAAAGATTGGGTACGATTAACGTTACAAAATATTAAATTAACTCGGATAAAATCGGATCAAGCCCTCGCTTATGACCTGAAAAATGGCGATAGATTAACTGAAACAACACCAAGTTTCCCCGTTACTTTAACTCTTGATCCGCTGCTCTATAAAGCGCCACTCCCCGTCAAGCGAGAAGTGCGACTGTATCAAGAAGGGAGGCAACTTTCCAAAAAAGGTGACTATCAAGAAGCCTTGGGAAAATTTCAGCAAGTCTTGGTTATTCATCAAGAAAATGGCAATAAAGCAGAGGAAGGGACTACTCTGAACCAAATCGGGTTAGTCTATAGCAACGTGGGAGAGTACGCCAAAGCGTTAGACTTCTATCAGCAAGCCTTAGCCATTCCCGAACAAGTTGTGGGTAACACCGGGGCAATTCACTACAACATTGGGCAAGTTTACAGTCAATTAGGCGACTACAATCAAGCCTTAGACTTCTATCAACAAGCCTCAGTCCTCGCCCAAGAACGTAGCTACAAGGCGGGCGAAGTGAGAATTCTCAACACAATAGGCAATGTTCACTCCCAATTCGGACAGTATAAACTAGCGTTGGAGTTCTATCAGCAAGCCTTAGCCGTTCTCAACACCGTTGCCTTTGATAAAAAATTGCTGGAAGGAGCAACACTTAATAATATTGGACAAGTTTACCGCCACCAGGGAAACTACGAATTGGCTCTAGATTTATATCAGCAAGCCTTAGCAATCCAAAAACAATTAGGCTCTCAGGGTGGAGAAGGCGTAATTCTCGATAATATGGGAGAAGCTTACGTTCAGTTGGGAAAGTATAAAACTGCCTTAGCTTATTACCAACAAGCTTTAACCATCAGCCAAGACATCGGTGAGCGAGCGAACTCTGGAGAAACGCTGAGTAATATAGGTTACTTACTGGAAAAACAAAACCAGCCTGAATTAGCCATTATTTTCTTCAAACAATCTGTTAACCTTAGAGAAGCCATTCGAGAAAGCATCAAGGGACTTTCTCAAGATCAACAGCAATCCTACACTGAAACAATTACTGAAGATTATCGCCATCTCGCCGATTTATTATTACAACAAAACCGTATTTTGGAAGCGCAACGGGTTCTTGATTTACTCAAAGTTCAAGAACTTGACGATTATTTCCGTAATGTACGCGGAAATGAAGAAACTGCTCAAGGTGTGCCAAATTTGCCGCCAGAACAGCAGATTGAAGAGGGCTACCAAAGGATTCTGGATCAAGCTATTGCCCTGGGTCAAGAACTCAGCCAACTGCGACAAAAAAATAATCTCACTTCTCAAGATGAACAGCGCATCACCCAACTGGTAAACGCCCAAGCTCAAATTATTGATGATTTTGATACCTTTATTTATAGTGAAGATGTCTTGGCACTGGTTGACCAACTGAGTCCCCGAACCAGAACCCCGGATTTAGTAGACGAACTCGACAAACTCCTCGGCTTACCAGAAAGTCTGAGAAATTTGCCCCAAAATGCCGTCCTTTTCTACCCTCTAATTCTTGAGGATCGCCTTGAACTCATCCTCACCACTCCTGACTCTCCCCCGATTCGCCGCACTGTCTCCGTCACTAAAGCGCAACTCAATCAGACAATTATTGACTTCCGCAGAGCCTTAAAAAATCCGACATTAAATGCCAAGATTCCAGCCCAAAAACTATACGATTGGCTAATTAAACCCTTAGAAAATGACCTAACTACTGCCGCCGCCGAAACCATTATTTATGCTGCCGATGGACAACTGCGCTACATTCCTTTGGCAGCATTACACGACGGGAAACAATGGCTAGTGCAGCGCTATAGTATCAATAATATTACCGCGTTTTCCCTGACGAATCTCAACCGTAAACCCCAACCCAAAATCAAGCTATTAGCCGCTGCTTTTGCCAATGGATTTTACAATGTTAACGTTGCTGGACAACGGTTTCAATTAGGGGGTTTACCTTATGCTGGCGTTGAAGTGGAAACCTTAGCCAAGACTGTTCCCGGTACAACCACACTTTTTGATGCGGCGTTCAATCCTGAGGAGACAATACCCAAACTAGGAAATTATACTGTGATTCATTTTGCCACCCATGGCGCGTTTGTTGTCGGCACACCGGAAGAGTCATTTATTCTCTTTGGTGATGGCACTCCTCTGACGGTATCACAGATGCGAACTTTGAACCTTAATGGTGTTGATTTGGTGGTTCTGTCAGCTTGTGAAACGGGAGTGGATTACCAATTAGGTACAGGAGCAGAGATTCTAGGTTTAGGATATCAGCTTGAACGGGCAGGAGCAAGGGCTGCGATCGCGTCGTTGTGGGTGGTGGATGATGGCGGTACTCAACGGTTGATGAATGCCTTTTATTCAGTCTGGCAAAGTGACAATCTCACTAAAGCTGAAGCCCTGCGACAGGCGCAACTGGTTCTGATTACTGGTGACGATAAAGCGATGGGAACGCAAGGTGCAGACACGGGGATGAGTGGGATAGAAGCCGTTAGCGATACTATCACACCAGAGGGTTTTAATCGCTTTTCTCACCCTTACTACTGGGCACCGTTTATCCTGATTGGAAATGGGTTGTAGGAAGGTTCAGTCAGTTAGTGGAAATAAACTCAACCCTATTAAGTTAAATGGCACTGAAAAGCGTGCATTTGGGAATCGCCTCCACCCTTGATATACCGTAGGGTGGGCACTGCCCACCAGCCTCATCTGAGCCTGGGATTCCTCCTATTAACCCACTTCACAGGCGATCGCACAGATCCCTAACAATGTATTGACCCGGATTGGGTTTTATGAATGATTAGAAAATCCCGTAATTATTTTTTTCATCACCAGTCTGATGATTAGGGAGAGTAACTCATACGATCCAAATATAATACTGAAAGTAACGGTCATGAGGGGAATAGCATAAGCCGGCTTCACAGCTAGCTTATTGGAGTTGTCTGACAAGCTCTCTTTATAAGCTAAAACCTCTTCAATACATATTTCCTTGGAACATTTTTCAATTGAAATTGCCTCCGCTTGTTCCAAGTCTCTGACCGCCTCTTTTGACATAAAGTATCCGAATATACCTCCCAAAAGTATCAATACAATGATTTTAGAAATTACCGCAAGTCTAGTTGTCTCAAACTTGAGACTGAGGATGATCTCCGAAGAATTATTTTGATCCATTTTTTCTCCTTTAATGATTTAAAATGATGCACCCTCCTTATTAGGGTTGAGTTTTTCAATTTATGCAGTTAACGGGAAAACACGACACTCTCCAGCCTTGAGTCGCTGCGGAAGTTCTCTCGGAGCAATTTCTGATACAGTTAAATTAGTGCAACACTAGCTTATCAGAATTATACGTTCTACACGAGCCAGTAACCATGTCAAATGGACAATCTCAGGAGATTATTGATCAATTCTGTATTTTATACGAGAAAACCAGCCACCCTAGTTATCGTGGCTTCAAGCCATCGATGCAACAGCGCCTGAAACGCCAGATGGAAAAGCTGATTCAGTTACATCCAGAGTGGCACACTGATGATTACGTTGACTATTTCTGCAGTATCATCAACCAGGAATCACAGCCCGAATCGGAACAACAATTCGCCCATCTCCATCTGGTTGCTTATTTGGATGCCTCTCGCTGTCATTTTATCCGCCAGTTTTCTCGAAAATTTCCCTTTCCTTTAGC
>CAKZMA010001375.1 GCA_937127375.1 uncultured Coleofasciculus sp.
GATTAAATCCCATATTACTGAGCAGAGAATGGGACAGCCGCTGCTAATCTCTCAGCTTACCAAGAAAATACTCGAACTCAACGAAGTTAACGACCTAGTAAATTTTACCCTAACCACCAAACGCGAAATAGAACAGCCTCAACAATACAAACCCTCAGAAAAACCAGTTAAACGCCTAGATGTGGATGTGTTTGAGAAGTTCACGCCCCGCTACATCCGAGTTGCCTCAGACAGGAAACCTTTACCTGTAGATGTTCAAGTCAAGGCGCAAGAACTAGACAACACTAAACAGGAAGCAATTTTGGCAGCACTCAAAGAATACTTTGAGCCAAGCAGAGGCGAAGTACAACAAGAAGTACAACAACGTGAAATTGAACAAAAAATCGGTTCATCCATTTCTAGTGAAGTTAAAGTAAAGCTTATTCCCCATTTTTGGCAGCCCAATAGTCCGTTCAACGGCGAAAATTTTCCAGTCAGCTTTGTCGAGCAACTCCAACTCGGTAATATCTTCATTTATGACAAAATCCTGGAAATTAGGGGAGCTTTCCAACTGACATTGCCTCCCGAGGCGACTGGAGAACAGAAACAGGACATTCAAGGAAAGGTCAGGAGCGAGTTAGACGCCTATCTGGAGAGCTTAAAGCCAGAGGAAAACGTCAATATCAAAGAATTGGAGCAAAAAGCCAAAACTGTAGACTCGGTGTTGGGTATTGAATGGAAGTTGGATGACTTCCAGCTTCGGCTGGATGGTCAAGAGGTTACAGGCAGAATTGATAATAATCAAATTAGGGTAGACAAGTTTGAGAAGGCTAAGTTAGCAGAAGACTTTGTTATTGCTAGTGATATTCAGCCCGTTGCCATTAAAATTGCTGCACTCACATTAAGGTTAGATGTTACGGGTCAGCTTCCTCAAGATAGAGAAGAACGAGAGAAACTTAATACGGCAATGAAGGAAGCGGTTAAGGGCATATTTGGAAGGCAGTTTGATGAACAGTTACGTCTGTTTTTAGTGGAGCAAAATTTAAACTATGAGCAATTTAAAGCTAATGTGCCAATCATTATCAATAACTTAGTTCGTGACTTGTCTCGTGAAAGAATTCAGGAAATAATTTCAGAAAAAGAAGAAATCCCCCAACTTGCCGATCTGACCAAAAATTTACTCAGGAGTGCTAACTATACCATTGAAAAGCTTGAGTTAGAGCGAAATAATCAAAAGCTATTACCTGGACAAGATATTTCCATTCGTCTAGTGGAGCAAGTCAAACTTCAACCTATATCAAAAGAAACTATAGAAATTAAGATTGAAATGCCCCTAAGTAGGAATTAGGTAAGATTTATCGGTTTAGCAATAAGTTTAATCTGTTCTAGTGTAGAAAAAAGATGGAAAAACGGGGAAAAACAATTAATATTACGAGTCGGTTTCCCGACTTCTACAACTCGGACAGTGTTGAGACACTTTTCTATCAGTTTGCTGATGTATTTGGGCAGATGTTGGAGCAGGCAGAAATTGACTTGCTCAAGGTAATGCGCTCCCATTATGTAGATACAGCTGACAATGAAGGTTCCCAAGGGTTTGTTGCTGCTCAAAAGGGTGATTTAGATAAAATATTTGCCTTATACCTGGAAGCGCTGGGGGGGACTTCCCAGCTTATGCAGGTCAATACCAAGTTTCATGCTGGTGCTTTTAAAGATTTAAACAGCTTGGCGAAGAAGTTACAAAACAGTAAAGATTCTCTGTCTAAATATTTATATGGTAAATTCTCGGATAAAATCCCTAATCTTTCGGATTTATCATCAGAACAAGAGTTACAGCAGGCATTAATTCAAGAGCTAAATCATTCTCTCCAAGACTCCTCACTCTATGAAAGTAATAAGGCTCAATTTGCAGAGATATCACTGACAGAAGAAACCCGGAAACTGCTTCAGCAAAAACCCACAGGAGAGGAACTACAAAGGCTGAATCGCTTGCTGCTGGAAGCAGCTTATCCGAATGAGATTGAGAAGAGTTATGCTCCCTATCGGGAACGACTCAAGGGACTGATTCAAGTTTTGCGGAATGGGGCTGCTACAAAACAGGGTATCATTGATATTGTGGCAGCGAACCTGGGAATTGTTGGGGATGACCAATCAGCGCGGGAGGCGAAGGATAAGATTAAAGTTGAAGAGTTCTTGCCGGAATTAGTTACACAGACGTTTAAAATACGTCCATTTTCTGAAGATAGTAACAAGCCTGAATCACTTGAGCCGCCAGAAGAGTTCACTGTTCAAAATCATAATATTATTCCTACCCCACCAAATATTGTAATTCATCTCCATGATAACAGGAGCCGCGACCCAGATATTGAGTCAGGCGATCGCACCCAACTGCCATCTTTACAACCTCTGATTAATCCACGCTTAGTCAACTTGACGACTCAGCAAATTATACAGTATGAGGGAATGCTAGAATGTGGCGGCGTACTCAGGATTCAAGCTGATGGAACTGTTTTACGGAATGGGGTTCCAATAAATACCAACAACATAAAAATTATTCCCATACCCAGTGGAGAGTCACGCTGGCATTTTGAAGCCTTGATTGGAGAAATTCCGGGAAAATTTGACCAAACGTTATTTAATTTATCTCGATTTGATAGAGCGGAAGCAGAATCCAAAGAACTTAATCCCCAACAAGCCAGCAACTATGCTGTTGATATCGACATAGAATTGCTCAAGGAAACTCCAGGTAGTTTCACCGTCCGTGTTCCGTGGGATATTCCCGGATTTACCGATAAGTTTGATGAGTTGGGTGACCACCCCCGCAATCAGATTTCTGGCATTATTGATAAAGTGAAACAAATACTCCTGAAACGAGGCTATAATTTCCC
>CAKZMA010001376.1 GCA_937127375.1 uncultured Coleofasciculus sp.
TTAACTATGTTGGGCTATAACAGAAAAAACCCTCGACTCGAGTAGCATTGCAGGAGATAGTCTTTGAGTAGTCTAGGCAAGAAGCGACTAGAAACAGTTTGGGCGATCGCAGGATATGCGGCGGGTGGCGGTACGGCTTGTGCTGCACCAACTCCCTGTGCGGAGATACCGAAACAAATTCTGGTGGCGGCTTCTGATATTTTGATGTATACCACGATTTGGAAGATCTATTTTCAGGAAGATTTATCCCAGAAAGATCTTTTGGGAATGCTAACCGAATTGGGTTTAGTCACTCTTGTCGGGGCGGGAACGGCTTATGGGGTAGCTAGAGGGAGTACCGCCTTGCTAAAAGAAGTGTCTGACTGGGTAGGACCTGCCGGTTGGGGCGCTTGTGCGGCAATCACTGGTTCGCTTACAGGTATAGTGGGTGTAGCCTGGGCAATGTATTGCGATCGCCGCTATTGCGAAACACATCCTCATATCCTATCCAGTTGAATAGATCGTACGTAGTAGGCACGAAGCGTGCCATCAGCGCTAAAGCGCTTACTACAAGCTTGCTACAAACTTTCTAAGATAACTTAGTGAGTAATCCTAAAAAGCGCTTTGTATTGGGTGTCAGCAGTGTGCGCCGATACGCATCAGCCGCTTTCTTAATCCCTTCGGCTTGCGTCGGATAAGGATGAATCGCACTACTCAGCTTACTCAACCCCACGTTTCCCACAATCGCCGTTGTCACTTCACTAATCATCTCCCCCGCATGACGCGCCACGATTGTCGCTCCCAAAATTTCATCTGAGCCTTTCTGATGATGGATTTTCACAAATCCGTCCTCTTCCCCATCCGCGATCGCACGATCTACGGTATCAAATGGTATCTTAATCGTACTCACCTTCATTCCCTTTTCCTGAGCTTCGTCTTCATACATGCCGACATGGGCAATTTCCGGGTCAGTATAGGTTACCCAAGGCATAACTAAATCACTGAGTTTAGACCGCCCTAAGCCAAAGGGAGAAAATAACGTATTTTTAATCACAATTCGCGCCGCTGCATCCGCTGCATGGGTGAATTTCCATTTCATACAAATATCACCAGCGGCATAAATATTCGGATTGGTTGTTTGCAGATAATCATTAACCTTTATCCCTTTGCGGTGGTACTCCACGCCAACAGCGTCTAAATTCAACCCTTCTATATTCGGCGCACGCCCTGCACCGACTAAAATTTCATCAACAATTACCGACTCCTCCTGACCATTACAGGTATAGTGCAGTAACTTACCTTCATCCATCTTGACTGCCCGTTTCATCTGGCAATCTAAAACTAAGCGAATACCTTCTTGTTCAAACTTATGCTGCACAATTTCGGCGGCGTCAGTATCTTCTTTATTTAAAATATGAGAATGGCGATGGAAAAGAATCACCTCACAGCCTAAACGACGGAATGCTTGTGCCAATTCACAGCCAATGGGTCCTCCACCAATGACTGCCAGCCGTTTGGGTCGTTCGGTCAAGGAAAAGACGGTTTCATTGGTCAGAAATCCTGCCTCTTCTATGCCATCAATAGATGGTCGTACTGCTCTAGCGCCTGTCGTAATTACCGCTTTTTTAAACCGCAAAGTTTTATCACCAACGGCAATGGTATGAGAATCTTGAAACGACCCTTCTCCTAAGAAAATATCAATATTATAGGTTTGTTTAAAGCGTTGGGCTGAATCATGATGACTAATTCCAGCGCGTAGCTTCCGCATCCGTGCCATGACGGCGGGAAAATCAATATCAATCTGTTCCGGAGGACGAATTCCAAAATCTCCCGCCTCTTTCATTTGAGCGACAACACGGGATGAGCGAATAATACATTTAGAGGGGACACATCCAACATTTAAACAATCCCCACCCATGAGATGGCGTTCGACTAAGGCAACTTTTAAGCCAATATCCATCCCAGCAGCACCGGCGGCGGTGACTAATCCTGCGGTTCCTGCACCAATTACCACCAGATCATACCGATCAGCGGGTTTGGGATTAACCCAATCCGGTGGATGAACATGGGAAACCAATTGCTGGTTATACTCATCCATTGGCGGGACAATTACTCTTTCAGATGTTGATGTCATCAGTTACTCCTTATTCGTGATTAGGGATTAGTATTTGGTGATTTTTTGAGTCTCTCACTTTGAGCAGGGCGGGTTTAGTCACTTAGGGGTGACAAAAAAAGATAGTTGTAAAACCCGCCCCTACAGACTTTCAACTAATCGGAAACGCTTTCATCGAGAACCACATCATCCGAGACTTTTTCATCTAAGGCTTTTTTGGCAACTTTGGTAACATATACAGTAACAGCAACGGTGGCGATAAATCCAATAATCCGAATTGTCCATTGCACCGCCGGATTAGTCGGTTGTGCTTCTGTCCCCACCATCGCTAAACTACCCGCAAGAGAGCCAATATAAACATACATAATCGTTCCGGGAATCATACCCACAGAACCGAAAAAGTAGTCTTTTAATGAAACCCCAGTTAATCCATAAGCGTAGTTTAATAAATTAAAGGGAAACACAGGCGACAGTCGGGTTAATAGCACGATTTTAAATCCTTCCCCACCAACTGCATCGTCAATCGCTTTAAATTTTTCGTTTCCAGCAATTTTATTGGCTACCCAACCCCTAGCTAAATATCGCCCTACCAGGAAGGCGGCGGTTGCTCCCAAGGTAGCGCCAATAAACACATAGATAGAACCCAAAACGACGCCAAAGACAACACCCGCCCCTAAGGTGAGGATGGAACCGGGCAGGAATGCTACCGTGGCAATAATATAAAGTACCATAAACGCGATCGCACCAACGGGACCGAGATCTTGAATCCACTGCAAGGCGTTGCGTAACCAGTCTTGGGGATTGAATCCTGAACCCGTGGCTGATTCCTGCGCCAAGGCGGGATTGG
>CAKZMA010001377.1 GCA_937127375.1 uncultured Coleofasciculus sp.
TTTGGGGAAAAATCTGTGAGACAATTGTAGTCATGTACATCGAACGTGTTCCGAACCGAAATTCCCCACCCGCCGTATTACTTCGCTCCTCCTATCGCGAAGGAAAGAAAGTGCGGAAACGGACTCTAGCTAACCTGTCCAAATTGCCGGATGAGGCGGTAGACGGTTTAAAGATTCTCCTCAAGGGAGGCAAAGCCATTGAAGATATCGAGGAAGCGTTTAACATAGTTCGTTCTCGCCCTCACGGTCACGTCGCTGCGGTACTAGGAACGATAAAAAAAATAGGATTAGACTCGATTATCAGCGGTGAAAACACACGTAACAGACGATTAGTGCTATCGATGATAGCGGCAAGGATTATTGCCCCTAAGTCGAAATTAGCCACAGCCAGAGGATTACAAGAGGCAACTAAACAATCCAGTCTAGGAGAACGATTGGGATTGTCTGGGACGGATGAAGATGAACTCTATCTAGCCAAGGCAGGGGTTATTGTCTAGGCAAGAAGAGATAGAAAACAGTTTAGCATCTATCCATCTAGTAGAAGGAACATTAGTCCTCTTCAGTCTAATATTCCAGGTGTAAATTTCGACTTTGACAAGGTAACCGAACCGACTCCGGTACAAAGGAAGGCTTTAGATTTGTTGGGCGTAAGCCTGATATGTACCCAGTGAAGCCGAAAGTCAAATTGCCCTAAGTCTGGATATGCATACAGTGTAGCCATTTGTCAAAGGGGAACTTCAGCATATCCGCGATCACACAATGCAAATGTGTATCGCTATGATGCTAACTTGATTTTTCTGTGTATGTTTCATCCTTTTCTTCTTCATTTTTTATTGGCTTATTTATTTTATACTGCATCCCCATCTTGACTTTACGATACCAATCCAATTTTTTTGGGAGTTTCTCAAATTTATGGATATATTCTGCGTGGTGAGTTTTTATATACTCATACACATCTAATGGAACTGGAAAATGCATTGCTTTTGCAACCACTTGTACGGGTTGTGATAACTCCAAATCTCCTTTTGAGTTGATACTACCATCTAAGATATCTATCAATTCATCCTTCGAGGCTACCCATTCCGTCGTATCAAAGAAACTAACTAGCTCCCTTAATGTTTCATTGTTCCATTCCTCCGCTACCTTTTTTATGGCTTCTCGTTTGTTTTTACCTGATGTATTATCAAGTAAAACTTTGTTCAAGAAGGTCTGGGCATATTCTTCGGCTTTGTCTGCATGGTTTAGGTAATGCTGGACTATATCTTTGACATTCGCTCCTTCTGCTATGTGCATTTTTGATTGACCAAAACTTCTACCTTTTACATTAACTAATGTATCTATTCCCGGCGCATTGTACCCCAAAAAATTATTGGCATCCTCATACTTTATCCCTGTTTGATTTAGTTCGCCTTGATGTCCGTGTTCCCCTAATTGCCCATGAATTTTTAGCTCGTTCCAAACAGCCTTATCTTTCATATGTTCTGCTGTGCGTCCCTCATTGTTAAGATAATCAATCTCTTCTTGCTGTGAATCGGTAAAAGGTGATGGTGGTGTTTCGGGTTCATGAATACGTGTGGTAGTCCGCTCATGCTCTAATGCTACTCTCAGGGCAGCGATTATTGCTTGATTCCATGTGGTATATTCATGTTTTTCCGACGACCTGCTCCACTGGCACAACACACTATATACTAAGCGAACTCTGGGCGTTCTTTTTCTAATCTTATCTGTTATATTTTTCGGTGGGGCTATTGGTGACAAGCGGAAGTACTTTTCCTTGCTTTTTCCCAACCCCACGATCAATGACCTCTGTATGCTCGGTTCTATTGCTCCTTCAGCTTTCTGACGATAGCCTACAGTATGCTCTGAGGGAAGCGTTTGTTCTCGTTCACTCTGTATATTTTCTCCCCCCCCACTCTGCTGCACCACATGAGTCAACTCATGCGCCAACAACTCCTGTCCTCCCCGACTCCCCGGATTGTATGCCCCTTGGCGAAAGAACACATTTTGCCCAGTGGTAAACGCCTTCGCCTGAATCGACTGATTCAACTGATCGGACGTCCCATCCGTATGCACCCTTACCCCACTAAAATCTGCCCCAAACGCCCCTTCCATCCGTTCCCGAATCCCATCTCCTAAGGGTTGTCCGCCTCCCCTTGCCCGTTGAATCCAGGATTCCCAAACAGGCGACGGTTCCATCTCTCCCCCAGTCGCCTGACGCTGCACCTTCATCTCCGGGTAATTATCCAATGGTGAGGGCTTCCTCTCCCCCACTGATTGCATCGGGTTGCGCGGTGCCTGCGGTTGTATCTTCGGCGGCGCATCCATCTCTCCCCCAGTCGCCTGACGCTGCACCTTCATCACCGGGTGATCATCCAATGGAGAGGGCTTCCTCTCCCCCACCGACATCGGGTTGCGCGGTACCTGCGGTTGAATCTTCGGCGGCGCATTAATCTCATCCACCACCTGACGCGCTACCCTATCCGCTTCCTGTTCATACTTATCCCCCGGTTGTCCAATCGTCAGTTTCGGTTGCAGGGGCTGCGGTGGCTGGGTTTCGTGAACCGATTCGGGGATTAATAACGTGGAACCCAAGCGTTCAGAGGCTTCCCGTTTTGCCCGCATCTGTGCCAATTGTTCCTCATTACTGCGGGTTGACTCAATTTTGGGTTGAGCGATAACTGGATGGGGTTTAGATTGCGCCGGAATTGGCAGGATATCCGATTTTTTATTCGCGTTTGCAGGTTTGGGGAGGGATTGATGGGTGGACATGATAATGATAATTAGGTATAGGCGATGGGAATAGAACCAGGTTAACAAGTCCCCCGATGATGGGTCAGCCTCGGTTTGATAAATCTTTATATCCTTGGGCATAAAAAAATCCCAGAACCAACCGTAGGGG
>CAKZMA010001378.1 GCA_937127375.1 uncultured Coleofasciculus sp.
TGGTTCACTCGTCTCGCCGAGAATATGATCAGCGCTTGAATTGGGATAAATGGGGGGAAAGAATGTATCAGATCATTGCTGAGATGGTTGATGGTAATGTCCGACAATTTGGCGATTAGAATTGTGGCGAGACGAACAAACAAAATACCTATGGGTGGATTAACGAAAAAATTCACGTTGACAGCCTACCTGCTGAAATGGGGTTCATAGTAGCGAAAAAAACCTTGCCAGTCACCCAAAAACTAAGGGGTAAACTCATCAGTCACTAAAGGGTTGTCAAGGTAGAAATGAAAAGTTAAAATAAGCTGTCATGCATTTAAATTGGGTATTAGTAGCGAGCATGATGCAAAGCCTGCGGCATGGCTTCGCTAAACGCACTACAAGGATGAGAGCCATTATTGGCATTAAGGTTTAAATGCCGAACAGCTTCCCCTAAATCTATCTAGATGGGTGTCAATAAAGTCAACTATTCAAAGCTAAATGGGCAGCCTAAGTACCTGGACATAAATTCTGTACACTGTGCTAAGAAATGTTAACAAGCCTCAAACCTTTACTGTTGCCTGTTGCCTGTTGCCTGTTGCCTAATCTCAACCGTTAACTTTAATGAAAGTCCACCTACTTACTCGAATAAATGGGACAAACCATAGATGATATTTAACTCAGTTGAATTCCTAATTTTTCTAGCGGTTACTTACTTACTCTACCGCATTTTACCCTTCCGGGGTCAAAACTTGCTGTTGCTGGTTGCAAGCTACGTTTTTTATGGGTGGTGGGATGAGCGGTTTCTTTTCCTCATTGTTTTATCAACTGTAATTGACTTTTGCTGCGGGTTGATGATTGATAAGGGTCAGTTAAGCCGCCACGAACGCTGGTTTCCTTCGGGGTATCTGTTACTCGCCGCCTTCTGTTTTGTCACTGTGCAGTGGAATGCCATTAAGTTTACCATCCAACCCTTTGCCTTATCGGTGCAATGGTCTCAACTGCTCCCCACTGCTTTATCAGGCTGGTTGGTTGTCCTGGGTATGTTTGGCGTTGTCGCACTGGCTAATTTTTTATATCCTCGGCTGGCTTCATTTGACGTTCACAAGCGACGTACTTTATTTCTATTTATTAGTATATTCAGTAATCTCGGTATTCTGGGATTTTTTAAATATTTTAATTTCTTTATCGATAGCGCCGAGGCAACAATTCAAACCTTGGGAATGCAGGCAGAATTCTGGCATTTGGATATCGTTCTCCCTGTAGGTATTTCGTTTTATACCTTTCAGACGATGAGTTATACTATCGATATCTATCGCCGCCAGATGCAGGCAACGAACCGTTTTTTGGACTTTGCTTTATTCGTGTCGTTCTTTCCTCAGTTAGTCGCAGGTCCAATCGAACGAGCGTCAAAGTTACTCCCCTGCTTGTTACAACCGCGTCAGATCAGTTTCGATCAATCGACGCGGGGTATGTTCTTAATTTTATTCGGTTTTTTTAAGAAGGTGGCAGTTGCTGATAGTTTGGCGATTTCAGTTAATGCTATTTACGAAACTCAAGGGGTTGTGTCTTGGCTAGATGTGGTCTTAGCGACCTTTCTATTTGCTGGTCAAATTTATGGGGACTTTTCCGGTTACTCAGATATTGCCCGGGGTGTATCTAAGTTGTTTGGGGTAGAACTGATGGTTAACTTTAATTTACCCTATTTCTCAAAAAATCCCAGTGAGTTCTGGCGTCGCTGGCATATCAGTCTTTCGACTTGGTTACGGGACTACCTCTATATTCCTTTAGGGGGAAACCGCCACGGTGAACGGAGAACTTATAAAAACCT
Source organism: uncultured Coleofasciculus sp. (assembly GCA_937127375.1). Classification (GTDB taxonomy): domain Bacteria; phylum Cyanobacteriota; class Cyanobacteriia; order Cyanobacteriales; family Coleofasciculaceae; genus Coleofasciculus. The sequence goes on from CAKZMA010001378.1 coordinate 1,811, forward strand.
GATGACGACAATGGTGTTGGGCGGACTCTGGCACGGTGCCGCATGGAACTTTGTCCTTTGGGGATTTTATCACGGCATATTGCTCTGTGTTCATCGAGTTTTTACGACAAAATTTAAGCGCAAGTCAAAAGTTACTAAAAATCAGGGATTTTTGGGTTCATTCGTCGCTATTTTATTTTTCTTTATGGTTACCTGCTATGGATGGCTATTATTTCGTGCTAATTCTCTGACTCAAGTGATTAGCTTTACCCAGATTCTTATTTTTGATTTCGGCAATTTAGCACTTAATATGCCCAGACCGACCTTTTCGGGGTTACTAGGGCTACCACTATTGATGAGTTATGAGTTGATTGAATATTATGCTGGAAGTCAGTATTTTTACCGTCGATCTCCCGCTATGATGCGTGGTCTTTTGTATGCAGCACTAACAATTCTTATCGTGATGGGAACGAGCAATGAACCTGCACAATTTATCTATTTTCAGTTTTAAATCGACTCAAGGGAAAGGTATCCGGGATTCGGTGAAAACTAGCTTGTGGTTTCTATTCTTTCTGGTTTTGTTCGATATAGCGGTCAATTTTCTGTTTCCTTATCCCACTAATCCTCGTGCTAGACCGGGGCAACTCAATCTGTATTTTGATTATGGGCGGTCTATTGAGGGTAAAATTAGACGGCAGATTGGGGCAACGGATGAATCCACAGCGTCACTGGCATTGGCAGGGTGGCTGGATTCAGACAATTGGGCAGAAAATCACCAAGACCAACCGATTCGCCCTGATTCGGGTGAGGATTTACTGATTGCGACCTATGGGATGTCCTTTTCTAATCACGTCAGTCGGGCAATGGAGAAAATTAATCCCCAAATTACCTTAAGACTTATTGCCGGACCAGGAGCTCCTCCGAACCACTCCTTTGCGGCGTATAGGTTAGACCGGGGTCACCATGAGGCTGATGTGGTGATATTAGGGGTTTTAGCCTCTAGTGTCAAAGGTCTCAGTGCCCTCAGTGGGATGACCTGGGGCATCGAAGTTCCGGCGGCGTTTACCTTTCCTAACTATAGGTTAGAGAAGGGAGAGTTAAAGGACATTGAACCCAAAATTCAGTCAATCGAGCAACTTCGTGCTGCTGTCAACGAGAGGGATAAATGGCGGGCATTTGTTGAGCAGCTACGAGACCATGATCGATTTTTCAACTCTTTTTTGTTTGAACAGAATTTGACTGATCATTCGGCTATTGTCCGGATGGTTCGCCGAGCTTGGGGACAAAAGCATCTAGCCTCTATTACTAATGAGATTCATACGCCAGAAGGCTTTAACGAAGAGTTGGTAGAAATTCAGGCGTTACGAGTTATGGTGGAAGAGTTTGCTGAAACTGCCAAACAGGATGGGAAATTGCCCATTGTGCTAATTTTGAATGATCGCGGATATGATGACCATTTATTTAAGTATCTCCAGCCAACTCTAGAAGAAAATTCAATTCCCTTTGTGAGTACCCATACTATAGCTCCTGCCACAGACTTGAAAAATTTTCTGGGGGATGGACACTTTACCAAGAGTGCTAACCAGCTTATTGCCCAAGAGGTGTTGGATCTCATAGCACAGCATCTTCAAGCCAGGGAACGGTCGGAAAATCCGGTTAAATAGCTCACGTCACCGACGGGTAAGATACCCATCCAACCCGAAATAAGCTCAACAGCAAGGCTTAAGGTATATTTACCGAACCTGTATTTTCTGCTAGATTGGGTCAAATACGACAAACTCAACCGAGGCTGACTTTATGGACAAGGGGAAGCATCCTGTTATCGCCATCGGGCTAGATGCCGCTGAACCCTCCCTACTGGAAAAGTGGATGGCGCAAGGGTATCTGGAAAATCTTAGCCGTCTGCGGCAAC
>CAKZMA010001379.1 GCA_937127375.1 uncultured Coleofasciculus sp.
TGTACATCTGCATCGGTATAGAGACGATAGTTAGCCGCAGAACGTTTCGCCTCTGGTAATAACCCCAATTTGTGATAATGCCTGACCATTCTCGGAGTTAAACCATTACCAACCGCTGCGGTGAGTTGTTTGATGGTTAAGTATTGATTTGCCATTTTGCTAGTTTAGCACTTGACCTTGACATTGATGTCAAGGTTTAGGATGAGGCAGTCGGGGACTCATCAATCATGACATGAAAACAATCATCGCAGAACATAGGGATACTTGGGCGGCGGTAGCCTGTGCTGTCTTAGTATGCCTGGGTTGGCTTTTTCTCCAACTTGGCTGGTTAGGATTAGCGTTATTAATCCTCCCAGCCGCCTATGTAATTGGAGGTTACCAGAGTGCGAAAGAAGGACTAACGACTCTGTTTGTAGAAAAAGAACTCGATGTTGATTTATTGATGATCATCGCCGCATTAGGGGCGGCATTTTTAGGGGTTTGGCAGCGGGACTATTTCCTGATTGTTGATGGCGCGGTATTAATTCTTATTTTTGCCATCAGTGGTGCATTAGAAGATTACGCCATGAAACGAACCAGCCGTGCGATTAGCAGCTTGATGGGATTGACACCCGATACAGCACGGGTTATCCTCCAAGGTCAAAACTGTCAGATTCCGATTCAAGACTTAAAAATTGATGACAAACTTTTAGTCAAGCCCGGAGAATTAATCCCAACCGATGCCTTGATTATTGAAGGTGCAAGTAGTCTCAATGAAGCCTCTATCACCGGAGAATCGCTACCCAGAGAAAAAACCGTGGGAGATGAAGTTTTTGCTGGCACAATTAATGGTACTGGGGCGTTAATCCTGCGAGTGCATCAACCCCCCGAAAGTAGTTTGATTCAACGGGTTATTCGTTTGGTCAAGCAAGCACAAACGGAAGCCCCGCCATCTCAACTATTCATTGAACGCTTAGAACGCGGTTATGCGAAAGTAATTATAGTTTGTGGTATACTGCTGGCGATTCTTCCCCCTTTTGTTTTCAATTGGGATTGGCAAAGAACGATTTATCAGGCTTTAGTTTTTTTAGTCGTTGCGTCTCCCTGTGCTTTAATGGCGGCAATTATGCCGACGCTGCTATCAGGAATGACGAATGGGGCGCGACAGGGTATTTTATTTAAAAGTGGCGCTCAATTGGAGGTAATCGGCAAAATACGAGCGATTGCCTTTGACAAAACGGGAACCCTGACGACTGGAGAATTAAAAGTTATCCAAATTATCAGTCTTGACCGAAACGATGAAGATAATGTTTTGTTAAAAGCGGCGGCTGTGGAAGCCTATTCCGAACACCCTATTGCCAAGGCAATTGTGCAAGCCGCTATGGATAAATCCTGGACGTTAGCATCGGCTACCAATGTATTGTCTCACACAGGTTTTGGTGTCAGCGGTGATGTTGACGGGGAAGCGATAAAAGTTGGTACAGCTAAATTTATTCAATCCGAGATTTCTCACTTCCCCAAAAATCTAGTAGCAGAAAGTGAACGCTTGAAACAAGACGGTAAAACCATCGTTTGGGTGGCGGCGGCGGGTAAACTCTTGGGAATTATCGCGGTTGCCGATACAGTGCGTCCGGCGGCTGCAACTGTGATAAAAGACTTGAAACAACTGGGCATTGAACAGGTTATTATGCTAAGTGGTGATAGCAAAACTACAGCGAGTTACATCGCCCAGCAGCTAGGAATTGATCATGTTTATGCCGAACTTTTGCCAGAAGATAAAGTTAAGGTGATCAAAAGGCTGAAAAAACACGATCAAACCGTAGCCATGGTTGGTGATGGTATCAATGACGCCCCAGCTTTGGCAACCGCGTCTGTGGGAATTGCCATGGGAACTGCTGGAAGTGATGTGGCTTTGGAAACCGCCGATGTTGTATTAATGGCAGATCGTTTAGAAAAGTTAACGGCTGCGATTCGTTTAGGTCGTCGTGTCACTCAGGTTGTTACCCAAAATATTGGGTTTGCGTTGTGTAGTATTGGTGTGTTATTAGTGGCTAATTTTACGATTGGCATTAGCCTTCCCCTCGGCGTTATTGGACATGAAGGTTCTACCATACTGGTGATTCTGAGTGGTTTACGCTTGCTTAGAAATTAGATGACGATGCGCGACAGAGGGGGGGGTTCACCAACATCAGGGAAGGGTGAGGAGTACCATTGTAGAGACGTTGCATGCAACGTCTGGAACATAAATGATCTGTCCTAACAGCTATAGCGGTTGCTATAACGACTGGACTTTGGACATAAATTCTGTATGCTGTGCTAAGAAATGTTAAGGAGTCTCAAATTCTGACTGTTCCCTGTTCCCTGTTGCCTGTTCAATAGTTAAGGTAGAAAGATAGTTTAGTCACGTTCGACCGGATCAGGGTCAGCCATTTGCTTGGCTCTCAGTCAACGAATGTATCCATTGCCGTTCAGTTACCGTAGTTAAGCACGAGAGTCAGTGTGAGAGCCTAGAGTTCAGCCTAGCTGTTCGTTCCCTGCCAGTTAGGGATGATTCTCCTTTTCGATTGTCAGGTGTACATTTACTAATCTGGGAAACATTTCCAACAATGTCTCCAAGCCAATACTACAGCATCACCCACCGACTATGCAGACTATCGAAAAGACAGAAACCAAACTCCTAGAGCTGACAACCCGCCTGAGTGAGATTACCGATATCGAAGCCGCCGCGTCTTTGTTGTACTGGGATCAGGCAACCTATATGCCGCCCAAAGGTGCAGCCGCTCGCGGACGACAGTTAGCAACGTTGCAACAAATTTCTCATAGTAAATTTACTGATCCAGCCATGGGTGAGCTTCTAGAGGACTTACGCTCCCTAGAAGCCAGTTTGCCCTACGACTCGGATGAAGCCAGTTTAGTGCGGGTTACCCGCCGCAAATATGAGCGGGCGGCGCGGGTTCCCGCCACGTTTATGGCAAAATTTTCTCGCCATCGTACCGATACTTATGGGGCTTGGGTTGCTGCACGCCCGGACAATAATTTTGCGGCTGTTGAACCTTATCTGGAAAAAACCCTGGAGTTGAGCCGGGAATTGGCGAACTTTTTCCCCGGATATGATCATATTGCTGATCCGTTAATTGATTTTGCCGATTATGGGATGCAAGCTGGCTTTTTGCGATCGCTATTTGCCCAGTTGCGAGACGAATTAGTGCCGATTGTGGAAGCGATTACCGCCCAACCGATGACGGATGATCGGTGTTTGCATCAGTATTATCCGGCTCAAGATCAGTTAACCTTCACCCTAAAAATCATTGAGCAGTTGGGGTATGACTTCCAACGGGGGCGACAAGATCAAACCCATCACCCCTTTATGATTAACTTCTCTACAGAGGATGTGCGAATTACCACTCGCGTCTACGACAATGACTTAGGACAGGCGCTGTTTAGTAGTATTCATGAAATGGGTCATGGGTTGTATGAACAAGGGATTAGCCCAACCTTGGAAGGAACGCCCTTAGCGGGTGGGACTTCAGCAGGTATTCATGAAAGTCAATCCCGGTTATGGGAAAATATCGTCGGGCGCAGTCGCGGCTTTTGGCAATTCTTCTATCCCCAACTCCAAGCCGCGTTTCCCCATCAACTTAAGGATGTTCCCTTAGAGACATTCTACCGAGCCATCAACAAAGTCGTGCGATCGCTGATTCGCACGGATGCAGATGAGGTGACGTACAACCTCCATGTGATGATTCGCTTTGATTTGGAACTGGACTTGCTAGAAGGGAAATTAGCCGTCCGGGATTTACCGGAAGCCTGGAGAGAACGCTATCGGTCTGATTTAGGCATTGTCCCCGACACAGATACGAATGGAGTTCTGCAAGACGTTCACTGGTATACCAGTCAAATTGGCGGCATGTTCCAATGCTATACCCTGGGCAACTTGATGAGCAGCCAAATTTTTGAAGCCGCCTTAGCCGCTCATCCGGAAATCTTAGCTAACATTGAACAAGGACAATTCAGTACCTTGCATAATTGGTTAAGAGAAAACATATACCAACACGGTTGCAAGTACACGGCGGCTGAATTAATCAAGGGCGTCACTGGTGCAGATTTGCACATCGCTCCATTCATCCGTTATATCCGGCAAAAGTACGGGCAACTTTACGACTTGTAAGGATTGCCTGATTTCTCCTGTGTTGCTCAACCGCATAAAACACTCGTGCAGCAAGGTTTTAATTAACTGACCTGCTCAATTACCCCTGTTACCCCGCGCCCGAAAAAAAGTGGTGACTCTCCTGTTACCGCTTTGGAGTAGGGCGTTTTTCCGGGGTCATACCTCTCGACTTGTATCCTTTTTGAATTTCTGCTGGGAACGTTGTAATGCTCTATCTTATCCAGAACGTGCTCGATTGTGAAGAACGCAATGATTTACGCCAATTTGCCAGTCAATTAAAACAGTCAGGACCCCGGTATCTACTGCGAAACGATATTCTGTCTGACTTTAGTAAATACTGCGCTGACCAGGAAAAACCGGACTATTTTTATCATTCCTCGAATCTAGGGCGACTGATTTACTATACTCAGGAAATTATTCTCGACGAGGAAAGTCTCTACCTGATTATCCGCCCCAAGATTGCCGAACAAGAAGCGTTTCAAGTTCTAGAAGACTTAACCGTTGAGCCGATCACGATTCAAAAACTGCTCGATGTGCGCGATCGCTTCGTCAACCATTATCGTCCCAATGAAGGGGATGTCCTGGAACTGGATTTTAAGCCATTCTATGATTATAGTCCAATTATTCGGGACTCGAAAAACATTGGCAAGGGGGTTCAGTTCCTGAATCGCTTTCTGTCTAGTAAACTGTTTCAAGATCCGCGCCAATGGCAAGAGTCGCTATTTAATTTCCTCAGTCTCCATGAAGTACAAGGGACTCAACTGCTAATTAACGGACGGATTAAAAGTCAACAGCAGCTTTCTGATCAGGTGAAATTAGCCCTGGGCTTTGTTAGCGATCGCGCCGAGGATGAACCTTATGAAAGTTTTCGTTTCAAGCTGCAAGACATGGGGTTTGAAGCGGGTTGGGGGAATACCGCGAATCGAGTCCGAGAAACCCTAGAAATCCTCGATGAACTGATTGATTCTCCGGATCACCAGGGATTAGAAAAATTTCTGTCCCGCATCCCGATGATTTTTCGGATTGTCTTAGTTTCAATTCATGGCTGGTTTGGACAAGAAGGCGTTTTAGGGCGTCCTGATACCGGAGGTCAAGTGGTTTATGTGCTGGATCAAGCCCGGAGTTTGGAAAAGCAACTGCAAGAAGATATTAAACTAGCTGGGTTAGAGTTACTCAAGGTTAACCCAAAAGTTATTATCTTATCCCGGTTAATTCCTAACAATGATGGTACGCGCTGTAACGAACGTCTAGAAAAAGTTCATGGCACCGATAATGCTTGGATATTGCGCGTTCCCTTGCGAGAATTTAATCCAAACTATACCCAGAACTGGATTTCTCGGTTTGAGATTTGGCCCTATCTGGAAACCTATGCGATTGATGCGGAAAAAGAACTCCGGGCAGAATTTCAAGGGGTTCCTGATTTCATTGTTGGCAACTATTCAGATGGTAACTTGGTGGCATTTCTCCTATCCCGCCGCATGGATGTGACCCAGTGTATTGTCGCTCACGCCTTGGAAAAGTCTAAATACCTATTCAGTAATCTCTACTGGCAGGAATTAGAAGACCAATATCATTTCTCGATCCAATTTACGGCTGACTTGATTGCCATGAATGCGGCAAACTTTATTATCAGCAGTACGTATCAAGAAATTGTCGGTAAGCCGGATAGTGTGGGTCAGTATGAATCTTACCAGAATTTCACGATGCCGGATTTGTATCATGTGGTGAATGGGATTGAGTTATTTTCACCTAAGTTTAATGTGGTGCCGCCGGGAGTGAATGAACAGGTTTACTTCCCCTATACCCGTAGTGATGATCGGGTTCCTCGCGATTGTGAACGGTTAGAGGAGTTACTTTTTACTCTAGATGATCCGACTCAAGTTTATGGCAAGTTAGATGATCCGACAAAGCGTCCTCTCTTCTCTATAGCGCGTCTTGACCGGATTAAAAATCTCACCGGGTTAACTGAATGTTTTGGTAAGAGTAAAGCGTTACAAGAGCAGTGTAACCTGATTTTAGTCGCTGGGAAATTACGCACGGAAGATTCGACGGATAACGAGGAAAAGGATGAAATTGTTAAACTCTATCGCCTCATTGATGAATACAATTTACACGGTAAAATTCGCTGGTTAGGCGTGCGCTTACCCAAGCGGGATTCAGGAGAAATCTATCGCGTGATTGCGGATCACCGAGGGATTTTTGTTCAACCTGCGCTGTTTGAAGCCTTTGGTTTGACGATTTTAGAAGCGATGATTTCTGGTCTACCTACCTTTGGTACGCAGTTTGGTGGTCCGTTGGAGATTATTCAGGATAAGGTGAATGGGTTCTTAATTAACCCCACGAATCTGGAAGAAACTGCCCAGAAGATTTTGGAGTTTCTGTCTAAATGTGAACAAAATCCTGATTATTGGTTGGAGATTTCCAATCGGGGAATGGAACGGGTGTACAGTACCTATACCTGGAAGATCCACACCAGCCGCCTGTTATCCTTGGCGCGGATTTATGGGTTTTGGAATTACACCTCGAAAGAAAAACGGGAGGATTTGTTGCGGTATATTGAGTCATTGTTCTATCTCATTTACAAGCCTCGCGCCCAACAGTTGTTAGAAGAACATATGAAGCGTTGATCGTTTGGTGATAATCGACAGATAAGCGTTAATGTAGGGGCGGGTTTAGGAACAGAATTAACAGCGAAACCGATAATAGTTCGACCCCAA
>CAKZMA010001380.1 GCA_937127375.1 uncultured Coleofasciculus sp.
CTGGGGAAGCTGGGGGAGCTGGGGAAGCTGGGGAAGCTGGGGAAGCTGGGGGAGCAAGGGTACATTTGTCTTGAGCAAGGTGATGCCATACTTATGAAGGATGCTACCCGATTTCCTTGAATCAAACCCTCTGTCAATAAAGCTCAAAGTATTGATTGTTAATGGTTTTGGCTTTGTGCAGCAAGCCCTACTTAGATCACTATTCTTGTTGGGTTGACTGATGTTCAGCATCAACCAGGGTTTCTTTAGATTGATCGAGCATACCCTTACCAGAAGACGTGCGCTTTTTGGCATTAGTTGACGATTCTACAGGACGGATGTCGTCATGCAGATGAATCTGAATTTTCGGTCCCGAACTAGCTAGACGGATAATCATCCCATCCACAACAGGCGTCTGGGTAATGCGTTTCCCATCGATATAGGTTCCGTTAGCACCTAAGCTGATAATTCGCCAACCTGAACCATTCCGCCGAAGTTCAACATGGTGACGTGAAACGACGGCGCTGTATAAAATGACATCATTATCCGTAGACCGCCCAATCCGAATCACCGATTCCGATTTAAACGGCCAACTTTGAACAGGTACAGACTGGAGAGGATGCAGCAGGGTCAGAGTAATCACCGGTGTTACATCATTCAAAAACGTGGGTCCTTTCGACTGACTGAATACTTCTAGAGTGTCCCATGAGTCTAGAATAGGTTTTCCTTGAGGGATACCATCGATCAACCCTAACTATTTGTCAATGATCAGGAGTCAACCAGGAAAAATTTTTTCCGGAAATATTATAGAATTTACTGGTAAATCAGGCTTCTATTATTAACCCCCCTCAGCTTCAGTACATAGGCAGGCGACTCAGGACACTTGGAACAAAAACGTTACCATGTCTCCTTTGCCTAGGCTAATGCGATCGCCTTTGCGTAAGCGATGGCGATCACCTTTCGGTAACGGGGTATGGTTGATGTATGTTCCATTGGCGCTGCCCACATCTTCAAGATAGTAGGTATCTCCCTCAACGCGAATATCTGCATGAACTCGTGAAACAATCTCAGAATTCGGAAAGCCAGACACATCAATATCAGGGGGAATCTGATCGTTGGGTTTACCGAGATGAATCACACTCAGATGGGAGGGGAGTTCTATTTTGGTCTGGGTTTGTAGGTGCAGCAGATAAACGGACTGCACCTGCAACTGCGTTTTGGCACTACCTGGCTTTGGTGTGGCTACAGGGGGCGGAGGGGGTTCTGTTTCCGGCTCCGGTGGGGCTGGCTTTTCTTCTTCTTCTGTTGTCGTTCCGGATTGACCAACCTGGGTAACGGGTAGCTCAGGAGGGGGATCGGGTTGCGGGTCAGGTATGGGTGATGGGGAACTCATTGAAAGAGGTTCGGGTTCAATTAGAGGGTCAGGGGGGTCTAAATCGGGTACATCGGGAACCGACACTGGAGCTGGTGTATCTGGGCTTCCCGTTGAGCCACTGGCTTTCAGGTTAAAACCACATTGACCGCAGAAGCTAGCGTCTGTTTGAACTGTTGTACCACAGTTGGGACAACTCATGCTTGCCGGTAAAGGTGTATAGCAGGCTTCGCATTGAGTCGCACCGTCTGGATTTTGGTGATTGCAGTTAGGGCAAACAATCATAAGCTATTCAAGATTCACGCATTCAAAATTACCAACAAAAGCGGTTTCACGTAGAGACGTTGCATGCAACGTCTCTACTGAGGACAAAACCGCCGAAATCCTTCGAGTCAGCATCAGCCTTCCTCCTTCATCAAAACACAGTTAACCGTTCTACCTTAATAACTTGTTACATCAGGCTCACAGGTTCTCTGTTGTGGAAATGAGCATTAGCCTTTCACAGCTTGACCGGCTTGCTGATCTAAAAGCCACCATAATTCGCCTTGAGGCTGAATGAACCGCGCCGGATAGGTCAAAGGGTCAGCCTCAGCCGCGAAGATTTGAGCCAGCGCTGGTTGCTTACCCGCCCCCGCCACCAGAAACATTACACAATGGGCTTGGTTAATCAAGGGTACAGTAAAAGTAATCCGAGGTTGACCATCTTTATTGCCCACAGTAATCCGGCGATCGCAAACCTGTAGCGCTTGGGTATGAGGAAATAAAGATGCCGTATGCGCGTCGTCACCAATACCCAATAAGATCAGATCAAATTGGGGAAACTCGTCGGCGGCTACACCAAAGAACTCCCCCAGTTGAGTATCATGCTTGGAGGCGTCTGCTTCCGGAGACTCCCCGTCTGTAGGGATTGGGTGAATATTCGTGGCTGGGATATCAACGTGATCCAACCAAGCCTGACGCGCCATCGCTTGATTGCTATCCGGGTGATCGGCTGGAACATAGCGTTCATCACCCCAAAAGATGTGCAGTTTATCCCAGGGGAGATTCTGGCTAGCTAGGGCTTCGTATAGAGGCTTGGGTGTACCGCCCCCCGCTAAAGCCAGGGTACAGCGCCCTGAGCGTTGGATTGCCTCCTGTATCTTCGTGAGGACAACATCACGCGATCGTTCAATCAGCGCGGCTTTATCAGGCAAAACTTCGACAATTTTCTTCATCAATCTGTGATCCTCCGGCTCAAAAGGTAAGTTGGTCTCGCCGACCATTTCGTTGGATAATTGCAGTAGACCCCTAGGGTAATCATTCAAATATCCATGAGTTAATATGGGCAAGTTATACATGAATCCTAATTGTCCCATACCGTATGGGGTACACTCGGTTCTAGGGTAAAAAAATGAAAAGTAGTACTATGTATTCTTCGTTCGCGGGTTTAGCACTTAAGATAGTCGGACTGATCATGATCCTATCGTCCTTGTTGGATTATCTGATCCTGATTATTCCCTCTCCTGGTGTTAGCCCCCTTCAGAATGAATGGCAGCTAAATCTAACCACCCAGCTCGTTGATCGGGGTGTTATCCCGATGGTGGGAATTGCCTTTTTGATAGCAGGATCTTGGATCAGCAATAACAGTGGTGGCTCCTTACCGGAGCGAAAATCGTCGATAACGGACTTGAGATTCTGGGCATTTTTACTCTCGAGCCTATTGGGTTTACTCTTCCTGTTGCTTGTCCCCTTGCACTTTAACAATGTCCGCATCCAAAGCAATCAAGCGATAGAACAGATTACTCAGCAAGCCCAGCAAGCTGAAACCCAACTGGAAACGCAAGTTCAGCAAATTGATACTCTGCTTGAAGATCCACAACAGCTAGAACGACTAAACCAAGCCATTGAAAGCGGTCAAGCTCAAGGAGAGCAACTCCAGCGACTCCAGGCACTCCGAGAACAATTGCAGGCGCTCAAAACAGATCCCGAAGCGATCGCTCAAAGAACCGAGCAAGCTCAGACTCAAATCCGCAGTCGTAGACAAGAACTTGAGCAACGCGCCCGAACTGAGGCATTAAAAAGAGGTATCCGCATCGGTTTAAGCAGCTTACTTTTAGCCATTGGCTACAGCATCATTGGCTGGATGGGATTGCGGAACTTGAGCAGTTAATCTGCAAGTCATTGCTATGCGAGCAACAGGCAAAAAGGTTTGATAACAGTCTCTAAATTGTCAGTTGATCGAGATTTACGATTCAATAGAAGATACACAGAAGCGTCCTAATCACCCATTCCCAGATAACAAATAACCTCTATTCGAGCCAGTTGCCAACTGCTGTAGGTAATCCCCAGTTCTGCTTTTCTGTGCCATCGGTTACGATTGGCATTGAGGCGGATTGGGGTTCTCAATTTCAGCAAACCGCTTTAGCTAGACTCATTTTTTTACAACTTTTGACATGTTCTCGATTTATATCCTCACCTACAACGAAGAACGAGATATTGAAGCGTGCATCAACTCAGCGCGTCTCTCGGATGACATCATTGTGGTAGATTCGTGTAGTAGCGATCGCACGGTAGAACTTGCCCAACGTTATCCTGTGCGAGTTCTATCTCATGCCTTTGAAAGTCATGGGCGTCAGCGTACTTGGATGCTGGAGAACCTCTCCACTAAGTATGAATGGGCTTACATCCTAGAAGCGGATGAACGGATGACCCCAGCCCTATTTGCTGAATGCCTAGAGGCGATAAAAAACAACCAGTACGTGGGATATTATGTCGCTGAACAGGTCATGTTCATGAATCGATGGATTCGTCACTGTACTCAGTATCCTCGTTACCAACTCCGCTTACTGCGAAAAGGTCAAGTCTGGTTTACCGATTATGGTCATACAGAACGAGAAGTTTGTCAGGGAGCTATCGGCTTTTTGAAAGAAACCTATCCGCACTATACCTGTAGTAAGGGGTTTAGTCGTTGGATTGAAAAACATAACCGTTACTCCACCGATGAAGCCCGAGAAACCTTACACCAACTTGAACAAGGCAGCGTCAACTGGGGGAATTTGCTGCTGGGGCGATCAGAAGTAGAACGGCGTCATGCCCTCAAAGATCTGTCGTTACGCTTGCCCTTTCGTCCATTACTACGCTTTCTCTATATGTACATTTTCCTCGGAGGCTTCCTGGATGGACGTGCTGGCTTTACCTGGTGTACCTTACAGGCATTTTATGAATATCTAATTACCCTCAAGGTTTGGGAACTCAAGGATCAACAACTGCCCACCATTGAGACAACTGATTCCCAACTCTCTTTCTAAAGACCAACAAGCTTAAATAGAGATATCAATACTTGCAACAATTCTTAACAAGCTTTACAACTAGAGATAGAACCCTCGACCAGGAGTACTGCTTCACTGGGGCAGCAAAAGGGGGTTGAGCAGGAGTTCATCTCCCTCAACGGCTGGGAAAGCTGGCAGTGATTGCCGTGATCAGGTCAAGGTTTCAACAGCTTATACCAGTAATTGAGGGAGCAATGACAGACGTTTAAGAGCCATTGTAAGGAGAGTCAATACTCTGTGATCCAACGCTTCAAGCAGGACTTAAAAAACGACCTAATCGCCGGTCTTCTAGTAGTGATTCCCCTCGCTACCACAATCTGGCTGACGATTACCATCGCCAATTGGGTGATCAATTTTCTCACCCGTATCCCTAAGCAACTCAACCCCTATAATAACCTCCACCCCATTTTGGTCAATCTCTTGAATTTACTGGTAGGGCTAACGGTGCCCCTCCTGTGCATTCTACTGATTGGCTTAATGGCACGTAATATTGCTGGGCGGTGGTTGCTGGATTTAGGGGAACGAGTGTTGCAGGCAATTCCCCTGGCTGGATCAGTCTATAAAACACTCAAACAGTTATTGGAAACCTTGCTTAAGGATTCCAGCAGTAAATTTCGGCGGGTGATTTTGGTAGAGTATCCGCGTCAGGGAATGTGGGCGATCGCCTTCGTCACGGGGACAGCAACGGGTGAAATTCAAGGCAAACTCAACGCCACCATGTTGAATATTTTTATCCCCACCACTCCGAATCCGACCACCGGATGGTATGCTATTGTGCCGGAAACGGAAGTGATTAATCTTTCCATGTCCATCGAAGATGCCTTTAAGGTATTAATATCCGGTGGAATTGTTGGACCGAGTGAATCCATGGGTGTACCCCTCCAGATGCCATACGGCAAGACGAAGCGAGAGCAACCTCTATCAGATATGCTCCAACAGCAGATGTTACCCACTGAAGAAAGTTCGTAGTGATTAGGGATTGGGGAAAAGGGCAAGAGGGGGACAAAGGACAAAGGACATCTGTAGCTTCTCGCTTCTTTTCGGGAGTGAGTAGGACAAAGGAAAAAAGACAAAGGACAAAGGACAAAACCATGCAACCCCGCCGAATTGCTCGTGAACTGGCACTTTTAGGTCTCTCTCAGATGTCTCGTGAACCGGAACAGCTTGATGAAAAACAACTGAGCCAGATGGTATTAGTCGCCGTGAGGACTCTAACCGATGAAATTAACGAAGCCTTAGAAACAGCCTCAGCCGAACTCAAACGCGGGAGCGATCGCCTTCTCGGTAGTGAAACCCGTGCGATCGATGTGCGAAGTTCCAAAACGATGGTTGCTGAAGCCATTGAACTGACTCAGAAGGCGATTAACCGTATCGGTGTCGCGGTAGAAATCCCGGAAATGATTCAGCTTGCTAATCAAGCCGACGTGCGGGCTTATGCGATAGAAATTCTACAGGCGATTCGTCGTAGACAAGTCGAAATTGACGAAATACTGGTTAAATCACTTAAAGATTGGCAAATCAATCGCTTACCCCGCATTGACCGCGATATTTTGCGAATAGCGGTGGCAGAAATGGCATTTTTAGGGATTCCTGATCGGGTTGCTATTAACGAAGCCATAGAACTGGCTAAACGCTACAGCGATCAAGAAGGGCATCGATTTGTGAATGGCGTGTTGCGTCGCGTCACTACCTGCCTTCAGGAGTCAGAGTCTCCAGCTCTAGAAAAGTTCATATAAGTAAGTCGGTTAGCCCAGGTGAACGAGGATCGTCATTTGTCCTTTGTCCTTTGTCATACTCGCTTCCCTTGAAAGCAAGCTCAAAACTGACAACTCACACTATTTCTAATTAGGTGCAATGGTATTTAATTGGTTCCGCCGCCAAGTTGGTAAAAGTGCAGCCTCTTCCGAGGAGAAAGAAGAGAAGCAAGAACAGCAGTCAGCCACTCCCCCGGTTGAATCGCCGAAATCGGAGAGTGAGTCTGCTACTCAGGAGCAATCATCAACAGTTGCTGATGATTATCTGAGTTGGGCAAAAGCTGCTTATACAAACCTGCAAAAGCAGGAGTCAGCGCCCTCAGAAGCTGAAACTGAAGCGCCAGAGGTACAACCTGACACGGCTGAATCTGCCCAGGCTGAACTAACAGAGAGTACAGAAGCCACAGAAACTGCCCCGGAAACGGTGGAAGCAGGGGTAGCAGAGG
>CAKZMA010001381.1 GCA_937127375.1 uncultured Coleofasciculus sp.
CTTCCCCTGCTCCCCATCACCCGCCACCTTGGTAGAACAGCTCCAGAAATCGGAAAAATTTCTCACATAAGTTGCGATCGCGTGCGCCTGCTTCCATCTCCTTGGTAATCTCCTCTATGGCTTGCATCCAGTAGGGGCGATCGCTTGAGGGTTCATTCCGGGTGCGATGGAGTCGCTTACTGATAATGGCATCGGCGATGTTGACAAGCTGGAAAACTTGGACAATAAATGGAATTTCATCACCCTTGAGTCCCTTAGGATAGCCGGTGCCATTGAGTCGTTCTTGATGAGACAAGACAAGAGGGACAAATTCTTTCAATCCCGGAAGCTGCTTGCAGATCAAAGCTGACACTTCCGGATACTCGCGAATTTTTACCCAATCCTGTTCGCTTAAGGAACCGGGATTGAGTAAAATCGAGTCGGGAATGCTGAGTTTGCCTAAGCCATGACAGTAACTCAGGAAAACAAGCTGGCGCAGTTGGGTTTTGTTTAATTTCAGCCATCGCCCAAAATGTAAGCACATTGTTCGCAGACGATAGCAGCGTAAACCAGCCGTGACGTTTCGAGCCAGCTGGATTTGTTCAAGAAAATTTAAGATATCGGCGTCGCCGGGGCGAAGCATTCCACTTCAGAATGAGTTTAGGTTACTTTTATTGTTGCATTGTTGTTGAGGTTGGTGATCCCCAACTCACGTTATGCTAACGCTTTTGGATATAGACCAGTCAGTTGGGTCAGATGGAAGGTTGTGTAGCGTTTATACAGTAGAGGGGTTGATTGCTACGTCCTTAACCCTACCATAAGGATGGATACAATCGGAATTGTGTATTTAATTCTTGTATGTTTTTATTTCTCTCCAAGTTACTCCCCTTATTTGTGTATCCATTAGGACTTGCTTGCGTACTCATGGTTGTGGCGTTAGTCTTGTCCTGGAAACGCCCCCGCTTGGTTCCTATCCCCATCGCCCTAGGATTGATCATCTTATTAGTCGCCAGTAACGGTTGGGTTGCCAATAGCATGGTTCAATCCCTAGAATGGCAGCATATTCCACCCACAGAGTTACCCCAGGCGGAAGCGATCGTGATTTTGGGTGGGGCGACGCGATCTGCCATTCCACCGCGCCCTGCACCGGATTTAAATGAAGCAGGCGATCGCGTTTTCTATGGGGCGCAGCTTTATCAGGAAGGGAAAGCCCCTGTAATTATTGCCTCTGGAGGGCGGATTGAGTGGCGGGGTGGGGGTTCTCCAGAATCAGCGGATATGGCTCAAATCTTAGAAATGATTGGCGTTCCCTCTTCAGCAATTTTGCAAGATCCGGCGTCTCTGAATACCCATCAAAATGCCGTCAATGTACGGCAAATTTTACAGCAGGAAGGGATACAGCAGGTATTATTAGTTACCTCTGCCATGCATATGCCTCGCGCCCTACGGATTTTTGTGCGTCAGGGGATTGAAGCGATTCCAGCACCGACTGATTTTTTGGTCACTCAACAAGAACTGAATGAACCTAATAGTAGTTTAGCGGCTATTTTATTAAATGGTTTGCCAGATGCTCAAAATTTAGATATGACGACCCGGGCGATTAAGGAATATATTGGTACAGCCGTTTATTGGCTACGAGGATGGTTATAGCCCCGATAAGTGAAGGGCGGGTTTTGCTCTTCACTTATCGGTGAGAAGCTTACCTGAGTGCCTAAACCCGCCCCTACAATATGACTTATTATTTATTACTTAATTAAAGGTAATTTTACCGTAAAGGTTGTGCCAACACCAATCTCGCTTTTGACTGTTATCTCACCCTTGTGTAAATCAACACATTTTTTAACAATTGATAATCCTAACCCGGTTCCGGCAATCGTTCCTACATTTCCGGCGCGACTAAAGGATTCAAACAATTTCGATTGGTCGGCTTCGGGAATACCGATTCCCTGATCCTGCACCTGGAACACAACCTGGTTTTCTTCACAGCTCAAAGTCAGCGTAATTTTACCCCCCTGCGGTGAATACTTAATCGCATTCGAGAGCAAGTTAGTAATCATTTGTCGTAGTAATTTAGGGTCGAAATTAGCGCATTCACAACTCCCGTGATGCGTAAAAAATAACTGATGTTTCTCATCTACAGTAATTTGTAATCCTTCAACGATTTCTTCAAAAAAGCTAACTAAGTCAAGAGGTTCTGGGTTTAACTCGACCTTCTCAAGTTCTGCCCTGTTAATAAACAAGACATCTTCTACTAAAGCGGTTAGATGTTTAACCGATGTCTGAATCCGCTGAAAATGTTTGCGTTGCTTTGCTGCATCCAATTTATGGAGATACCGTTCCAGAATTTCGGCAGATGAGTTAATTGTTGTCAATGGCGTGCGGTATTCATGGGAAACGGTAGAAATAATTCGGGATTTGAAATGGCTGAGTTCTTGTTCTTGAGCCAGCGCCAGACGCAACTGAGATTCTAAGGTTCGTAATTGATCATTAGCTTGTTGGAGTTCACTGGTTCGTTCAGCGACGCGATGTTCGAGTTGTTCATTTGCCTGTTGTAATTGTTGCTCTTTTTGATTGAGTAATTGGATTGTTTTAGCCCGTTCAATCGCATAGCGGATAGAACGCACTAATAAGTTACTGTCAAAATCACCCTTGACTAAATAATCTTGCGCTCCTTTCTGAACCGCAATTGTGGCTAGCGATTCATCTTCTAATCCGCTGAGAATAACAATGGGAATAGTGGGAAATTGATTGTACACCTGCTCAACGGTTTCTAAGCCGAAACTGTCGGGTAATGACAAATCCAATAAGATGACATCATAAGCATCTTGATCCCTCGGCTGTAGTACCTCTTGCAAACAGCGATGGTGAGTAATTTGGAACGGAGTTGACTTGACAAAATCAAGGAATTCTGTGATTAAATCAGCATCGCCGAGGTCATCTTCAATGAGTAAGACTCGGATAGGAGCGGTGTACATGGTAATTATTTGGGTGGAAGTTTGACAACGGTAAACCAGAAGTTTTCGATGGATTCGACAATTTTGATAAAGTCCTGCATACCCAGAGGTTTTGATACATAGCAGTTCGCACCCAAGTTATAGGACTTAAGAATATCGTCCTCAGCATCAGACGTGGTTAAAACCACCACAGGGATGCGTTTAAAGTAGTTGTCACCTTTAATATCTTGGAGTACCTCACGCCCATCTCGACGGGGTAGATTGAGATCCAGGAGAATTAAGTCTGGCGAGATAGCCTGAGTATATTTACCTTCTTGTCGTAAGTAAGCCAGCGCCTCAACTCCATCCCTGACACTATTGAGATTAATCTGTAATTTGGCATCTTCTAGGGCTTCTTCAATTAAGTCAATATCCCCCGGGTCATCTTCAACTAGGAGAATTTCAATCGCTTTAGTTACTGGGTTCATCAAGCAGGTCATAACATACAGTGTTTGTGGATAATTTTCGCACTATTCCCAATTTATGACAGAGTTCCCAAAATCTGGAGAAAACTAACGTTATTTGTCATTTGTCATAGAACAGTGAACAGTGAACAG
>CAKZMA010001382.1 GCA_937127375.1 uncultured Coleofasciculus sp.
CCTTTAACCTGTTTAGCCACCTCAAAGTGCAAACTGCTATAGGGTCTGCGGGGTTGATGTCGCAACATCATGTTGGCTTCCTTCGGGGTTCGGCTCCCTTTTTTGACATTACACCGTACACAGGCGGTGACAATGTTTTCCCAAGAATCTCCCCCGTGTCGAGAACGCGGAATCACATGATCGAGGGTTAAATCATCACCCGTGTATCCACAGTATTGACAAGAATGACTATCACGGTAGAGGATATTGCGGCGGGTTAAGGGAATTTCTTTGTAAGGAACCCGAACGTAATGGCGCAAGCGAATAACTGTGGGAAGCGGTAACTCTGGATAGACATATTTGCCGTTATGTTCAATCTGTTCCGCTTTGCCTTTGAGCATCAAAACAACCGCTCGTCGCCAATTGGTGACATTGAGCGGTTCGTAGGAGGCGTTTAACACCAGAACCTTGCTCATTAGGAGATCGAAATAAAGTGAATATTATTCCCGATATTAGCACAGGTTGATGGAGCTGGGTCATATTTTCATGATCACTTATCAAAGCGAAACATCAGCGCGATCGCGGATTTGTCATTCTCCAACGCCGAAATTTTTTCGCCTAGCTTGCGGGTTCAGTCTAAGATTTAAGTTAGGTGTATCCTATATCTAGTGTTTTCCGTTTTGATCTTAATCATTTCAACACTAAATATAGGATCGGTCTACTGAATTTTTTTACCCCGCAGCCAATAGGTTGTCATTTCTCCCTTACCTTTAATCTGAATCACACCGCGTTCCTCAAACTCGTATTCGTCTTTGAGCAATCCATAAGTCGCCTGTGTTACCTGAATGCGACCGGGTAAGCCATGAGACTCCATCCGGCTAGCCGTATTCACCGTGTCACCCCACAAATCGTAGCTAAACTTTTTAATGCCAATCACACCCGCGACAACAGGACCACTATTGATACCAATCCTGAGGCGAAAATTTTCTCCGGTTTCGTGGTTAAATTCATCAATGGCTCGCTGCATCTCTAACGCCATCTGCGCGATCGCCTGAGCATGATCTAGACGCCGCCGAGGGAGTCCCGCCGCTACCATATACGCATCGCCAATGGTTTTAATTTTTTCTACGCCATGTTCCTCGACGAGTCGGTCAAATTTGGAGAAAATCTGATTCAGCAGTTCAACCAGTTGAGTTGGTGAGGTTTGCGTAGAAAACTTGGTAAAATTTACCAGATCGGCAAACATAATCGTCACCCCTTTAAAACTCTCCGCGATCGTGCGTTGACCCCGCTTCAACATCTCTGCTACGGGTTGAGGTAAGATATTCAACAGCAGGAGTTCGGAACGTTTACGGGCGCGAGTCAGGGCAACTTCAGCTTGTTTTTGTTCGGTAATATCCGATACCGTTCCTTCGTAGTAGAGGAGTTTACCCGCTTCATCTTTAACCGTATCAATATTTTCCACAATCCAAATAATGCTCCCATCTTTCCGATAAACCTGAGACTGAAAGTCGGATAAGGTATTGTAGCGCTGGATTAAAGCGGCTAACTCTTCCTGGCGTGTGGGTTCAACATAAAGTTGTTGTCCAATATTCCTCACCTGTTCCATGAGGTCTTCCGGGGAGGTATAGCCTAAAATTTTAGCTAGGGCTGGATTCGCGGTGATATAGCGTCCCTCAGGCGTGGCTTGGAAAATGCCCTCGGTGGCTCGTTCAAAGATACTGCGATATTTCTCTTCCGCTTGACGTAGGGAAGCTTCTGCTCGTTGTCGTTCTTGAATTTCGGCTTGGAGTTGCAGATTTTGCTCCTCTAGCCGCTTTTGCAGGTTCCGGAGCGCCAGATGGGTTGTCACTCTGGCTTTAACTTCTTCCTGCTGTACGGGTTTGGTGATGAAATCTACGGCTCCCAGATTCAAGCCTTTGACTTTATCCACAGCATCAGACAGCGCACTGAGAAAAAGCACCGGGATATCCCGTGTGGCTGGATTCGCTTTCAGGCGACGACAGGTTTCAAAGCCATCAATCCCTGGCATCATCACATCCAGTAAGATGAGATCAGGTTTGGCATACTCGACTTTTTGCAGAGCGCTTTGCCCATCCTGCGCCACCAAAACTTTGAAGCCAGAATCGGTTAAAAAGTCAAAGAGGACACCGAGATTATGAGGAGTATCATCGACAATAACGATGACGCCTTGATTAGAATGTTCATCATTCATCGGGGCTAATGTAGTTTGGTTCATAGTTCATCGTTCATCGTTCAGGGTTCATTACCTGATGAAGTTGCCATGAACGGTAGATAAATAATAGATGATAAGCCTGGGATGGAAGATACACCAACTTCAAAATCAAGCCAGAGCAGATATACGGGTATTGTTGCCAATCTGTTACGAATACTCTTGCGATCGCAGCTATTTTATTGTCTCCCGTTAGAAGATTAACTATTGTCCTATTCCTCTGCTCCCAGACGTGCCATGGCACGTCTCTACATAGCTTCCCCAGGCAATCACTGGGGTGAGGAACGAGAGGGTGAAGGTATAGAGCATACACTCTGAGAGTGAGGATCGTCCAGTGGCAGAAAAATTGCGCGATCGCGTCCCGTTTCTTTTGCCTGATACAATGCTTGATCCGCCGCCGCTATTAGCGCTTCCGGAGAGGTTTGATGACAAGGAACAGTGCTAGATACCCCCACACTTAAGGTGACAGAATTTTTTATCGGCGATCGCGGATGCGTCAAACCTAACTGAGTCAGCTTCGACTGAATAAATTTGGCAACTTGTAACGCTCCTGGGGCTGGAGTATTCGGTAGAATCACCGCAAATTCTTCTCCTCCATAGCGGGCGACTAAATCGGCGGGACGCTTTACCACCTGTTTCATCGCTTGCGCCACCTTATACAAACATTCATCCCCAGCTTGATGCCCCTTAGTATCATTGTAGAGTTTAAAATAATCCACATCGCATAAAAGTAACGACAACACCCATTGTTCTCGTCGCGAAATCCGCCACACTTGGTTAAAATATTCATCAAATCGATGCCGATTTGCCAGCTGAGTTAAACTATCTAACGTGGCTAAACGCTTTAGTTTAGCATTTGCTTTTTGCAGTTTTGCCTCAGCCTCCTGACGCTGCTGAATCTCCTGTTGGAGTTGCTGATTTTGGGTTTGCAGATTTTGGCGTAGCTTTTGAATCGTCAGATGAGTATTCACCCGTGCTAACACAATTTCCTGCTGAGTGGGCTTAATAATATAATCAACTGCGCCTAATTCAAATCCTTTGATGATAACCGCCGTTTGAGACAGGGCGGTAAGAAAAATTACTGGGATATCTTGGGTAGCCGGATTAGCTTTCAGACGCCGACAGGTTTCAAACCCATCAATTCCCGGCATAATCACATCCAGCAAAATGATATCGGGATGCTCAACTTCAGCTTTTTTAATGGCACTGTCACCATCCCTTGCCACGATAACCTGAAACCCTGCCTCACTCACAAAATCTAACAGCACTTCTGAGTTGGTGAGATTATCATCAACAATGAGAATTGTTTCTTTGTCA
>CAKZMA010001383.1 GCA_937127375.1 uncultured Coleofasciculus sp.
TGGCTCAAAGTATTGATAGCTAAGGGTTTCGGCTTTGTGCAGCAAGCCCTAATTAGGGGAAAGACCCCTCCCCAAACCCCTCCCCGACGCGGGGAGAGGCTTAGATTCTCCCCCTTCCCTCCCAGGGAAGGGGGCTGGGGGGTTAGGTCATCTAAATTGGCTAAAGCTTGATCGAACAGTCACCCAACTCTTAGGAGATCTGTTGGGTTTCGTTCCTCAACCTAACCTACAACTATCTGTCAATTTCATGACAAAATCGGCTCTTTTCCAACTTCGTACAACGCATTACTAACCTTGCCAAAAGCAGCAGCATGAGGACGATCGCCATCATCTGCATACCCATAAGTCAGCAAACGATTCCGATTCAGACAGAGTTTAGTAAATTCGGGTGCAAGTAAATTAAATAACTCAAATCGTTCCTGCAATTCGGGAAAACGCTGTTGATACTTTAAGATACTTTGGCGCACTTGTATCCAAAATTGACGTTCTGGATAATTGTGGTGAAGTTCCAACAAATCCGATAGATAACGGTGGTGACAGATAAACAACCCCGCGAAAATAAATTGGCAAAGTCCTTCTGGCGGTTCCGTTAATAAGACGGCTTTCAAATTTGGCGGTAATGATTCCAGTTCGGGTAACGGATGACGGCTAATATTCACATCATCGACAAAATCTTTCATCGCCAGACGATGAGGAACAGAATTTTTAAGAACCAGAATCGTATTTTCCCCATGGGGAGAAAATACAAGCCCGTAACGGTAAAGACAGTGTAATAGAGGCGGCAAAATTGTATTGAACAAGGGCTCTAACCAAGCTTCTAAACTGAGTCCTGATTCCGCCACTAAACGAGACACAAAGGGTTGACCACTACCATCGACATGAAGCAGTGAGGCTAGAGTAATCGCCCGTTCATCAGGTTCAATATACGCCAAAACACTTTCCCGCCACAGACACCCCAGCATTTCTTTATATTGATAGGGGGCGCTAGGAAGTTGGGCGTAGTAGGGATGATCATAGTTAATACTGGCAACTTCTCCCGGTAGAATTAGACGACATTCATGCCTTAAAAATGGGTCGCGATCGCAAATCGATTTTACCCATTCTGTAACCTGGGGTGCGATGACAGTTCTGTCTCCTGGTAGCCCGCGATATACCAAAGTATTCAGAATACTTAAGGGCAATTTAACGTGGCGTTTTTGGGGATAACTAATATTAGCAAAGGTGCGAATCGACTGTTGCGGTAAATAGCGATCGCGACTACAACCCAGATAGATTATCGCCCCTGTCGCTAATTCTCCAGCAAATAGGGGAATGATGATATTTTGCCACTGCCATTCATGCACAGGTAGGAAATAATAGTCTGATGAGTTGACATTTTTGGCGTTTAATGTTTTCTCAAATTCAGCCAGCGTTTCTGCCTCTAATTCCTCTTTAATTAATAGGGAATAGTCCAGTCCCGCAACCGAATTAAATTGGGCGCGGTCATGGCGAACAGCAATCCAATTTAGGTTGACAGGCTGTTTACATTCGGGGGCATAGTTTAGATAATCTTCATACCCAAAGCCAATTCGTCCTTTGTTAAACGTAATCCAAGGATGTCCCTCCATTTCTCCTTCTAAATGGGCATAATCTAGGGTCAACCAATCAATATTCTGATTATCTTTTGCGGCATAAATATGGGCATCAGCTAGCAACGTATTACTGAGTTCTTTAATTAAATGGGCAGTCGTTTCCGCCGTCATTCCCACAGCAACATGGGCATCTAAGACAAATTGGAAAGGATTAGACGCGGGTAACCAATCATGTCCTTGTCCTCGCTGAATCGATTCTGGGATAACCCGATAACTGTTAAATAAGCGAGGTTTAGCCGCAAAACGATAGGCGATACCTTCGGGTAAGGAGAGGTGATAGAGAGGCGGTTCATCATTTTGCTGAATCACTTCCGGCTGAATAATTTCTTCGTACATAAATTCCGACAGCATTTTTGCCAAGAGGATACGACCGACAGATTGCCAGCGTTCTGGCTGTAAAGCATGGTTGAGACTGTTTAAATGTTCCATAGTTGATAATTAATTAGTTTTGAGTTTGTAGGGGCGGGTTTTACTACTATCGTTTCTTCTCTCACCCAGATGTAACTAAACCCGCCCTGACTGAGTGCAAAAGTGTTGATTTAACTTCCCATCTCTCCCATTCTCTGTTCACTTTTGAAAGAACGGAAAACAGCGCATCGGGCAAAAATACTGTTAAACCCACAAATTGCGGCGGCGGTTAAAAATGGCGCGACTAAACTCTGGGTACTGACTAGCCAAGATGCCATTAATGGGGCGGCTAGATGTCCAACATTGGCAAAGGAAGTGGCAAGGCTATAGTTGAAATGGAGGCGATTATCGCGACTTTTGCCAAATAACTTTAATTCCAAAGCGGCTTGGGTAACAGCAAAACAGAAACCGTAAACCATTCGGGCTAAGACTAAAATTGTTAGGTTTTGTGTTTGTCCTTGCAGGTATAAACTCACCATGATTAAACCTATTCCCCAGGGATAAATAGTATTCAAACGTTCTGGCTGACAAGCTTGGCGAATGTACGGTAAGGCGACAATTGCCATAAGGCTGGGAATGAGAAAGAGTACACTACTCGTCAGCAGGCTGGTATTAAAGGGAGTCGCCGCTGTGACGTATGCCGTAAAATAGGGACGCACTAGGTTATTTGCCAGATGGAACGAGAGAATAACGACACCAATGGTAATCAAAAACGTCCAGTTATCTCCCTTAATTGGGGAAGTGTTGAGTTTTGACCCTTCACGACCTTCGAGGGCATGATTTTGAGACGTGCGCTTATGCGTCTGTAGGGGCGGGTTTAGGGACTTTCGTTTGCCTATTGACGTTAATCTTTGTACAAAACCCGCCCTGTCTAATCCTTCGCTTCGCTTTTCATCTTCCTTATCTTCCTTATCTCCCTTATCTTCCTCAACGGCTAACTCTACTCGCCGCGTTGATACTCCTCGCAGTACATAGAGACATAACCCCAATTGGAAAACATCAGCTAGGGCAATCCAATAAAACAACAGTAACGGCGATTCAAAGTTTACCATCCAAGCGCCAGTAATTGTCGCGCTGACAATTGCCCCATGAAATACCGCTTGATAGGTTCCAGCAACGGTTGGTCTTTGGGCTTCCCCGGCTAATTGAATAATTAAGGGATAAACCAACAAATAACTACTTTTAAACAGCAACAACACAATTGTGTAGACAAGAAACTGTTGGTGATTTGTCGCTGTTGCCATTAACGCCGTCATCACGGCTGTTGCTATCTGACCGACAAATAGCAAGTATTTTACCTCAAACCGACGGGCTAGAATTCCCCAAATTGGGGCGCAGAGTACCACGGTTAACCGACAAGCGAAAATGTAATAGCCGGTATAGGATAAGTCTTCTACGCCGAATACTTTGCGGAAAAACTGGGGATAGAATGGCGAGAGTAAAACCTCGTTAAAGATGGCTAGGAATACGCAGAGAAACAGTGCGCCCCAAACCCATTTCTGTCGCTGTTTCATCAGGCTACACCAAATTGCTGAAAAACGTTATGGCGTTGAACCGGGTAAATTGTTTGTCCGACAAGGGTATTGATAATCACAGAATTGCGATAAGCACCCAAGCCTAAATCAGGCGCACCAACGCCGTGAGTATGTAACTCGCCGTTTTGGACAAAAATCTGATTGGGAATCTCTTGGGTAAGGGCGAGGCGGTAATCAAGATTGACGATATAACGCCCTTGGTTATCCCACTGAATTAAGGGGCGAATTCCATCGATACAATTGGGAATCTGGTGTTCATAACCCGTTGCTAAAATAACACAATTGGTTTCATGAGTAAATCGTTGATCTTGTTGGACATGGCGATAACTGAGTCGATAGGTTGTTTTCCCGTTTGTGGTGATTGGTTCAACTTCTTTAACCTCGACTAAAGGTAACAATCGCACATCGGGACGATTACCCGCAACGGTACGTTCATAGAGTAAGTCATAGATTTGGGCAATAGTATTGAAGCTGATGCCTTTGTACAGTAAATTTTGCTGAGACAGTACGCGATCGCGTTTGGGTTGAGGTAAGCTATGGAAGTAGTGGATATAGTCGGGGGAGAAGTGTTCTAATCCCAGTTTGGAATATTCCATGGGTAAGAAACCAGCGGAACGAGTATGCCAGTCTAGGCGATAGTTGTATGTCTGTTGTTCTTGGAGAAGTTCATAGAAGACTTCCGCTGCACTTTGTCCGGAACCGATAACCGTAACTGACTGGGAATGACGTATGCGATCGCGCTGATGCAAAAATTGGGCAGAATGGAAGATATCTTGGGTTTCTAGTCCCTGAAAACAGGGTGGCACTTTGGGAACACTACCCACTCCTAAGACTAAATTGTGGCAGTGATAGGTTAAATTTTGGGTTTTCACCTCAAAACAGCCTAGAGATTCTTGCCAGGAAATAGTATCTACTTGTTCCCCGAAACGGCAACTTTGTAATTGTTGGGCAACCCATTGGCAATAGTGGTTATATTCACGCCGGGGAATATGAAAGTCTTCTAAAAAATAGAAGTGATAGAGACGGGATTGGGCGTTTAAGTAACTCAGGAAACTAAAGCGGCTACTGGGGTTTGCCATGGTTACTAAGTCGGCCAGGAAGGGAACTTGAATGGTGGTTCCTTCCATGAGTAAGCCGGGATGCCATTGGAATTGAGATTTCTGGTCTAAAAATAGGGCGTCGATTTCCGATAGGGGGTCTAATAATGCGGCTAACCCTAAATTAAAGGGTCCAATGCCGACGCCGATGATATCGTAGATGCGATTTGACATTTTTTTAACGGTTGAAGAACGTTTGGCGATGACAAAACATTAGGGTGGCTTGTTTTTCGGGAAGTTGAATATTGGTTTGGGGTTTAAAGCTACAGCGTTTAAAGATGTGAATCATTTTGGCGTTGCGGCTATCGGGTTCGGTAATAATTTTTTGGGTGTCTGGGTGTTGAAATTGAAAGGTTGTCATGGCGCGGAGTAAGGGAAGGGCATATCCTTTCCCTAAGTAGTCAGGTTCACCAATTAATAGGTGAATCCCTTGGTCTGTAGGATGGGCAGAATAGTATTGGGCGATTCTATCTTCACTTGCCCAATAGGATTCCCAGTAACTCATAGGTACGCCATCTAAGCAACCGATATAAAGGGTTTGGTGGGTATCGGCGAGGGTTTTTTCTAAATGGTTCCGCATTTGGTCTAGGGTAAGGGCTAGGTTCCAAAAGGGAATAACATGGGGTTGATTCATCCAGTTATGAAGGAAGGATAAATCTTGGTCGAGAATAAGGGGACGAAAGGTAATGTGTTTATTGATATCAGGGTCAAAGGTTTGGTAGGTAGGTTTGGGTTGAGTAATGGTGTTTGTGGGTGACATTCGTCGATTGATTTGAATAATGTAGTCTTGCCTTGTACTTGTAGGGGCGAGTCGCTGGATTATCATTTAGGGGACAGCCGATTATGTTTCTTGACTCGCCCTCATCTGAAGTCGGAAGTACCATTTGTTTTCAGCCAAATTCCTTGAATTAATTTGAGTGATTAAAATCATGTAGGGGCGGGTTTCATTACTATCGTTTAAAATGGTGCGTTACGCTACGCTAACGCACCCTACACCCGCCCCAAATCAGGGTTCTAGTTTGTTAGCAATGGTGTTGGGTTTCGTTCCTCAACCCAACCTACTTGCTGTTGCTATTGCCTATTCCCTCTTCCCTCTTCCCCAAAGGATTATCAATACTGACATAAACAGACTGGGTCGCAACCGAACCCACTAATTCATCCATATCATGAAAACGAGTCAGCAAATTAGCTTTACAGCGCAGTTGAGTTTGAGATAAAAGAGTGGGTAAGAGTACAGAACCTCCCATCTGCAAAATTGCCTGTTTTTCTAAAGTCATTCGCAGTTCGGCTAACAGTACCTTTTCATCCACTAATCCGGCAACCCCAAAGGCATTGATTAAGCCAAACAGGTTATTTAAGAATAGGTAATACCCTAATCGTTCATCAATAACTGCATTATCGCAAAAAGTTTGACTTTTTTGGCTAATCCCTGGCAAAATACCCTCTAATTGCTGAGAAAAAGATTGTCCGTAGTAATACCCTTGATTATCCCGGTAAAAGAACCGGAATGGATAACCGTCTTGTAATTGCAATACACTATTTTGCTGATGGGCTTCGATGGCAATTCCATACGTAAAATACAGCCAAAGAATCGGTTCCAAGGAAATTTTTAGATAACGCTGAAACCAGTCTACACTAACTTTTGCTGTTGACTGTTGTTCTTGTTTGGCAAGCTGATGAATAATGTGAGCTAATCGCGAACCATCACCAAAGATAGAGTCTTGACATAGGGCAATTAAACAAGTGGCATCGGTTTCAGGATGCTGGATGAATGGATTTTCTCGTAAAATGGTTGAGAAACTATCCTGAGGTTCCCCGTTCATCTTGATTGTAATATAAGCGGGGTCACGAATGATCGAAAATTGAGGAAATTTTTCTCGCAAGTCTTGACCAATTTTACCCTCAAGCAGGCGATAAACTTCTACACTTCGTTCCAATTCTTTATATAAGTTGGTTCGCACCGAATTTGTGATTTTGACGTTTAACGATAATTTCAGCATAAATGCTGATTCAGGATGATAGACTGTGCGAATCGATGAGGTGGGTAGAAAGGCGCGACCTTGCTGTCCTAAATCTTGGAGTAATCCCTGCTTGAATAAGCTTTGAACAGTAGGTTGATGCTGGAGAAATTTGGCTTGCCAAGGGTGTACAGGGAGTAGGCTGTAGTCGTACTCCTGACAATAGGTTTGCTTAAATTCACTATCTATCTCTGGGTCAGATTGTAATTGTGTCTTAATTAGGGATGTTGCTGTCTGGGGGAGGGCGGAACCTTCCTGAACAATTGAATGATGGACGCGGAAATAATGGAGGGCAAACTTTCCTTTAAGTTCCGGGGAATAGGTAAATAGTTCCTCATTGGAAAATCCCTGACGGCTTTTAGGGGTGGGGTGTAAATGATGTCCAAATACGAGAGATTGTTCAGTTTCGCCAAATGAACTGGTAAAGGCATAGAGGAGTTCGGCATCTCGACGCCGATGCTTGACAAATTGCTCAATATTCCAACAGCTTTGAATCACTCGTAGCAGTAATTCATCGCAGTGATTCGCACTCCCTTGGGCGAGGGCTAGTTCTTTGGTTAGGAGGGCGACTAAGGTTACGTAGTCGAGTTCTAACTGATTCCCGTTGGCGGTTTGATAATAGAGGGGAAATGAGAATAAATGGCGTCCTGTGGGAGACCAATATCGTATTTTGGCAATGAGTTGTACGCCTTGATGGGGTAAATTACAACGAATTTCTTGGGGGTTGGGACTGGTAATGCCTGTTTCTCGCAGATAACAATTGAGAAAGCTTTGAATCGTGGCGTGTTCGGCAATTTGTTTGTCTGTGGGATTGAGATGGGCTGGGGAATTGCTGGCTTCTACGATTGTGGGTTCTATCATGTCTATGATTTCTATAAGTAGGTGGTTCGTGTATTTAAGATGAATGGCGCTGACTTAAGGCTGGTGGGCAATGCCTACGGTATATCAAGAAAGTATGTAGCGCAATGTCTGTAGGGGCGGGTTTCACTATTATCTTTTGGGTTGTATCCATAAGTGACTAAACCCGCCCCGATTCAGGTTTATAGACGTCCCGTGAAAAGGGCTAAGGGGGATCATATTTCATGTTCCGGTTAATTCTAATTGATGACAAAGGTGTTGAATTTGGTGTAAAAGTTGCCTGATATTGTCAACAGTAGTCTTGGGATTGAGTAGGGTGAATTTCAAGTAAATTTGTTGACCAATCTGAGTTTGGGCGAGAACGGCTTCTCCGTTTTCCATCAAAGTTGTGCGAATTTGACGATTGATGGAATTACTAGAGGAGGGGTGCTGGGAACAATAGCGGAATACGACAGCATTAATGGTGGGATGATTGACTAATTCCAGGTTGGGCTCGGCGTCAATTAATTGGGCAGTTTGGACAGCTAAATCAATTGTGGTATCGATTAAATTAGCGAATCCTTTACGTCCCAAGGTTTGTAAGGAAACAAATAATTTTAGGGCATCAAAACGGCGGGAGGTTTGTATGGATTTGGTGACTAAATCGGGAATCCCAGCTTCGACATTGGTCTGAGGATTGAGATAGTCGGCATGGAGTGCGATCGCGTTAAACTCAGATCGGTCTTTCAGTAGGAATGCGCCGCAGCTAATTGGTTGGTAAAATAGCTTATGGAAGTCTACGGCAATAGAGTCGGCAAATTCAATTCCTGTGAGTTTATGCCGATGGCGATCGCTCATTATTAATGCGCCCCCATAAGCGGCATCAATGTGGAACCAAAGTCCGTGGTTTTGGGCAATTGCTGCTAGTTCGAGTAACGGATCAATGCTGCCAAAGTCGGTGGTGCCAACAGTGCCAACTAGGGCAATCGGTAACAGGTTTTGCTGATCAAGTTGGGCTAACTGATGGGTCAGGGCGTGAGGACAAAGGCGATAGTTGCTATCCGTTTCAACGGGGACGACAGCCTGTTCTCCTAATCCCAGCAAAGCGGCGGCTTGACGGATGGTAAAATGAGAGACGGCTGAGGATAAAATCCGTAACCGAGAAGCGTCTGGCGGTAATCCTTGCTGCTGTACAGACCAATTGAACCGATCGCGCAGATAACGATCACGGGCAAGTAACAATCCCATAAAATTGGATTGGGTTCCCCCACTGGTAAAAATACCATCACTGGTCTGTTCGTATCCAAATAGCTGACACAGCCAATTAATTACCTGTTGTTCCAGTAAGGTAGCAGCGGGACTCTGATCCCACGAATCCATCGATTGATTGCTAGCGGCTATTAACACCTCGGCGGCTAAGGCGGGGATTAAGGGGGGACAATGCAAGTGGGCGATGCAAGTGGGATGGGATACAACCACAGAGTTATTGAGAATCGTCTCACCTGTATAGTTAAGAATCTCTCTTAATTGCTTGCCCTGTTCGGGACAAGTCTCACGAGTTGCCAGAATCCGGGCTAACTCATCCGGATTCACGCCGCTATAGGGTCGAGTTTGGTTAGCCAAGTAATCAATCACAACCTGCTGGGCAGTTGCGATCGCATCTTGGTAGGCGGCGATACTGTCCCCAGAATTACCGAGAAAGCCGTTTAGGTTATGCAGGGATGTCTGCGTTAGTTGCACCATCAGCCCACCTCCGGAAACTCAACCACTGACAGCATCTGCTGTTGGGCGGCGTTAACGGCGGCTTGGAAGATCTCGGCAATTTGGTCAATTTGTTCCGCCGTGACAATTAAAGGTGGTAGAAAACGAACCACACTACCCCAGCGCCCGCCAATCTCGACAATTAAGCCACGATGCACACATTCCTGTTGAATGGCTTTAGCTAGCCCCGAATGGGCAGGATAGCAGCCGCGCCGATCCGCTGAGGCTTCCGGGTTAACCATTTCCACGCCAATCATTAAGCCTCGTCCACGAATGTCTCCCATGCAGGGGAATTCCGACTGAATCTGATACAAGTGATTCATCAAGCGCTTACCCATGGCAGCGGCGTGTTCCGTCAAGTGGTTTTCCTGGATATACCCCAAAGTAGCGGTTCCGGCTGCCATAGCTAACTGATTACCTCGGAAGGTGCCGGCGTGCGCCCCTGGTGCCCAGACGTCGAGTTCTTGGTTATAGAGGACGACGGATAGAGGTAAACTGCCACCAATGGCTTTGGACAACAGCACCACGTCTGGGATAATTCCGGAATGCTCAAAGGCATACAGTTTACCCGTGCGCCCCCAGCCCGTCTGGATTTCATCCACAATTAAGGGAATAGTGCGATCGCGGGTCATGCGTCGGATTTGCCGCATCCAGTGATCCGGTGCCGGAATCACGCCCCCTTCTCCCTGAACGATTTCTAAAATCATCCCGGCTGGGGGAATAATCCCGCTTTCTGGGTCATCCAGAAGATGTTCAATATAGCGGCTAGCCAAGCTATAGCCCACTTCCCCACCAAATCCAAAGGGACAGCGATAGTGATAGGGATAGGGCAGAAAATGCACATCTGCCATTAACCCCGCCACCTCTGTTTTCGGTGCCAGATTCCCGGTTAAACTCAACGCCCCGTGGGTCATCCCGTGATATCCCCCTTGGAACGAGAGTAAGCTACGTCGCCCCGTTGCTGTTTTCACCAGCTTCACCGCCGCTTCCACCGCATCCGCCCCAGAGGGTCCGCAGAACTGAATCTTGGCATTCCGGGCAAAGGCGGGTGGCAAACTGGCGAATAGTTCTTCAACGAATTGGTCTTTAATCGGTGTGGTCAGGTCTAGGGTGTGTAAGGGGAGATTGTCATTTAACACACGCTGCATTGCCTCCAATACAACGGGATGATTATGTCCCAGGGCTAAAGTTCCAGCACCCGCTAAACAGTCCAAATACAGGTTCCCATCGGCATCTTTAACATAAATCCCCTTGGCTTCACGCATGGCAATGGGAATCCGCCGGGGATAGCTGCGGGCATTTGATTCCCGTTGGGTCTGGCGTTGGAGATACCAGTGGGATATTCGACCCGGTAAGGACACTTGACAACCAATT
>CAKZMA010001384.1 GCA_937127375.1 uncultured Coleofasciculus sp.
GGGTAACTTATAAAAACCAGCAGGATAATTGGTTCGTCATTTCTGGTTATAAGGATGGGAATGTTTTTTACACGAAAACCTTTCTGTACAACAATGATATTCTCGAATTAAGCCTAAACTATGATCGCTCCCTACAACCTGAATTTGATACGATCGTTGCCCAGATTTCCCATTCATTTATGCCTGTTGACGATTATCAGTAGTAGTTAACCGAAAAAGAAGGTGGGCAAGAGCAAAGACGATAGCCTCAGCGCTTCCTTGCTGTATCACTCTTGCCCACCCTACATCTAATATAATTGTGCGATCGCGAAACATCGATTTCATTAAGGAGGTCTTAGAATTGACGTTCCTTAACTCTATTTGTATGCCTGTTATTATATGAATGAAGCTAAAAGCCGTGCAATTGGTAAACTTCAGGTAATTAGGCTTAAAAATTGGGTTAGTTATATGTGATTTTTTATGGAAAATTATGGAAATTGACCGAGTTGGGCGCAAAATCTCGGAAAAATTCAGGTTATGACTTAACAGGGCTGCCAAAACAAATAAATTTGGTAAAATTTCAGAGCAAGGAGCAGTGCTAACTTTCGCCATGGATTCCCAATCACAACCAACTTGGCATCAAATTAAACAAACGGCTAACCAAGGCTTGTATCGCACAACGGGTAGCTACCTGAGTGATGTTGAAGAAAAAGTCTTGCACAGCGCTTGGGAGGGCTACAGTTATGAGCAAATTGCCGAACAGCATAACTTCACCGTCAATTACATTCGAGGAGATGTCGGACCCCAGTTATGGCGTAAGCTGTCTGAGGTATTATCCGAGAAAGTTAGCAAAACCAATTTTCGGGAAGCCTTAACCCGAGAATACTTCAGAAAATCGCAACCTGTATCCTTACCGAAGATAAAATATCCCAATGGACCTGTACCCCTACGTTCTAAGTTCTATGTAGAACGCCCTCCCATTGAAACCGATTGTTATCAGACAATTTTGCAACCGGGGGCGCTGATTCGGATTAAAGCCCCGCGCAAGATGGGAAAAACCTCTCTATTGGATAGAATTATTGAGTATGCCGAGACACAGGGGTATCGCACCGTCCGTTTAAATCTGCGACAAATTGAGCAGGCAAAATTTAGTGACTTGGATAAGTTTCTGCGCTGTTTTTGTGCCTGTATTAGCGATAAGTTAAACCCTGATGCGGTGCTGTCTGATTATTGGAATGAAGACCGAGGTAGTATGCTTAGTTGTACTCGCTATTTTGAAGTGCTTTTGGCACAAGCAGAGAGTCCCTTGGTTTTAGCCCTGGATGAAGTAGACCGAGTATTCCAATATCCCGATATTGCCACACACTTTTTTCCCCTCATCCGCAGTTGGCATGAAGAAGCCAATAATCTCGAACTGTGGGAACAACTGCGTTTATTGGTAGTTCATAGCACAGAAGATTATGGCTCATTAGATATTAATCAATCTCCATTTAATGTCGGTTTACCTGTGCCATTAGCGGAGTGGACTTCTCAACAAGTAGAAGATTTGGCAAAGCGTCATTCTCTGGATTGGAATTTGCAAATTAGTAGTGAAGGACTTGTACCGTTACTGGTAAAGGTGGGCGGACATCCTTTTTTAGTGCGATTGGCACTTTATAAACTGGCAACTGAACAGATTACATTGGATGAGTTATTACAAGATGCGGCTACAGATGCGGGAATCTATAGTCAACATTTGCGTCACCATTTAGCCACGTTGAAAGAACATCCAGAACTGGCTAACGCCCTGGAAAAGGTGGTAAATGCAACTGAACCTGTGCCATTAGATACAATGCAGGCGTATAAGTTACATAGTATGGGGTTAATTGAACAGCAGGGGAATCAGGTTACACCTCGATGTCAATTGTATCGGCAGTATTTTCGAGAACATTTGAATTAGTCATTAGTCATTAGTCATTAGTCATTAGTCATTAGTCATTCGTCATTTGTCACAAAATTGGCAATTTAGTCAGGGCGGGTTTCGTTACATCTGGGTGAAGGAAGAAACGATAGCAGTGAAACCCGCCCCTACACAAGAATAAAAAAAGGGCAGAATTTAGACTATGAGTGTATTAACTAGAACTGAAAATTATTACAAAATTGGCGGCAGCTTAAAGTATCAACACCCCACCTATGTGAAACGCCAAGCTGATGATGAACTCTATGATGGATTGAAACAGGGGGAATATTGCTATGTATTGAACTCGCGGCAGATGGGCAAGTCTAGCTTGCGCGTTCGGATGATGAAAATTCTCAAAAGTGAAGGCATCAAATGTGCGTCGATTGATATGACACGGCTGGGAAGTCAAACGACGCCAGAGGCATGGTATCTGGGTATTATTTCTGAGTTGGTGAGGAATTTTGGTCTATCGACTAGGTTTGATGATATTGCCTGGTGGAGGCAACATGAGATATTATCACCGTTACAACGATTGAATTGGTTTATCGAGGATGTGTTGCTGACTCAGTTTGAGCAAAATCTAGTTGTTTTCCTGGACGAAATCGATAGTATTATTAAACTCGATTTTAAAGACGACTTCTTTGCCTTTATTCGCGCCTGTTATAACCAACGAGCCGATAATCCGGATTATAATCGCCTGACGTTTTGTTTATTGGGAGTTGCCACGCCTTCCAATTTAATGGATGACAAAAAACGCACCCCCTTTAATATCGGGCGATCAATTCAGCTTGGTGGCTTTCAATTTGAGGATGCCAAAGCCTCGTTAATCCCCGGTTTTGCTGATAAGGTGGATGATCCAGAAACCGTTTTAAAAGAGATATTAAACTGGACAGGCGGACAACCTTTTCTCACCCAGAAATTATGCTATTTAATTGGTAAGCATACTCAAAGCCGTACCCCCGATATTGCTCAAATTGTCCACACTCATATCCTGGAAAACTGGCAATCTCAGGATGAACCGGAGCATTTACGAACGATTCGCGATCGCCTGCTGAGTAATGAACAACGAGCAGAGCGTTTGCTGGGGCTGTATCAGCAACTTTTGCAGCAGGGAAAAGTGGCGGTAAATGATCATCCAGAACAGATGGAATTACGCCTAAGTGGGTTAGTAGTTAAACAGCAGCAAACCTTAAGGGTTTATAATCGCATTTATCAGACTGTATTTAACCTGGAATGGGTTAATGAAAAACTCGCTAACTTGCGACCCTATTCAGAAGCAATAACTGCCTGGTTTGCATCCAAGAGTCAGGATAATTCCCGACTGTTGCGCGGTCAGGCGTTACAGGAAGCAAGACAATGGGCGGCTAATCAATGCTTAAGTGATCAGGATTATCAATTTTTAGCCAAAAGTGAGCAATGGGAAAAATGGGAAATTGAACGCGCTTTAGATGCTGAAAAGAAAGAGCGCAAATTAGTCCTCTTAGAGATGCAAATTGCTCAAGAGAAAATTAAACAGGCACAGGAGCAAGCACGGCGGGAAAAATACCAAAATCGGCTTAAATTTGCCGTGACTTGGGCTTTGGTTCTGGCGGTTGCCACAGGGACTGGTTTTTACGTCCGCCAACAACTGAAACAGGCTTATACCGAATCCCTGGAAGAGCAAATAAAAAAAGCAGGGGATAGGGCTTTGCTTACGTTTGAGTTGGGACAACTTGAGGCATTATTGCAAGCCATGAAAGCGGGGCATACCTTAGCAACGTCATTTGGTGAGCGTCCCTTAGTCAACTATCCCACAACTCGTCCAGTGTTAGCGTTGCAGGAAATTCTGAACAATATTCAGGAACGGAATCAACTGCATCATCAAGCCAGTGTAGAAAGCCTCGCCTTTAGCCGGGATGGACAAACCATTGTCACGGCTTCCCTGGATGGCATTATTCTTATGTGGAACCGACAAGGAAAAATCATCAGACAATTGCCGGGACATCAAGCCAGAGTCACCAGTATTGCCATTAGTCAAGATGGACAACGTATTGCCAGCGCCTCAATTGATGGTACGGTTCGCTTGTGGCATCGCCAAAGAAATGAAATGCAAGAATTGCCAAAACAGCAGGGTTGGGTGAGAAGCGTTGCCTTTAGTCCCGATGGAGAGTTAATTGCCACGGCGTCATCGGATCACACGGCGCGTTTGTGGGATATTCAGGGTAATTTGTTGCAGGAATTTACCGGGCATGAAGATGGAGTAACCCGTGTTGCTTTTAGTCCCAATGGACAGTTGATTGCCACAGCGTCATCGGATCACACGGCGCGTTTATGGGATATTCAGGGCAATTTGTTGCAGGAATTTAAAGGACATCAGGGATGGGTGAGAAGCGTTGCCTTTAGTCCCGATGGAGAGTTGATTGCTACGGCGTCATCGGATCACACGGCGCGTTTATGGGATATTCAGGGCAATCTGTTGCAGGAATTCAAAGGACATCAAGGACGAGTGACTCAGGTGATGTTTAGCGCCGATGGGCAGTTTTTGGGGACTGCTTCATCCGATGGTACGGCTCGCCTGTGGGATTGGCAAGGAAATGTGGTACAAAACTTAAAAGGGCATCAAGGTATAGTGACAGATCTCGCCATGAGTCGGGATGGTCAAATCATTGTCACGGCTACATCTGACGGCATTGCCCACCTGTGGACGCGATCGCAAAATCAGCCGTTGCAAGGACATCAAGATGGGGTTACCCATGTCACCTTTAGCCCCGATGGGCAGTTGTTGGGGACAGCTTCATCTGATGGTACAGCTCGCCTCTGGAATCGACAAGGGAAATCCATCCTGGCATTCAAGGGACATCAAGGGAGTGTCACCCATATCACCTTTCGTCCGGATCAGCAAATGATTGCTACTGCCTCATCTGATGGCACTGTTCACTTATGGGACATCCAGGGTAAATTACACAGACGCTTACCCAACCATTCCGGCGGCGTGGCACAAGTGGCATTTAGCCCCGATGGACAACTGATTGCCACGGCTTCTTCCGATGGTATTGCCCGCTTATGGGATATTCAAGGGAATCTACTGCAAGACTTGATCGGACATCAAGGGTGGGTAAGAAGCCTTGCCTTTAGTCCCGATGGAACGCAGATTGCCACCGCTTCATCCGATCGCACGGTTCGCCTTTGGGACTTGCAAGGGAATCTGCGACAGGAATTGAAAGGACATCAGGGATGGGTTAAAAGTGTCGCCTTTAGTCCCAATGGAGACTATATCGCAACGGCTTCCATTGATGGCATGATTCGTCTCTGGAATACTGACGGAAACCTCGTCAAAGAACTCAACCAGCATCCCAGTGGCATAACCCATATTGCCTTTAGTCCAGATGGAACCCAGATTGCCACCGCCTCATTCGAGGGTATCGCCCGTTTATGGGATTTACAGGGAAACCTGGTACAAGAAATTAAAGGACATCAAGGTGCTGTGGTTAGTGTTGCCTTTAGTCCAGATGGAACCCAAATTGCCACGGCTTCATCGGATGGCACCGCCCGGATTTGGCACGTTGAAGGGTTAGGGGAATTACTCTCCAGAGGGTGTATCTGGTTGCAAGATTACTTAGCAACCCATCCCGAAGCACGAGAGGAACTCCAGGTTTGTGATTTTAGGGAATAGGGAATTATAAAAAACCGATATTAATTATCTAACCACTGCTCCAAGTGCTTGCTGAATAAGTGGTGAGGTGAGGGGGAGCAGGGGAAGCTGGGGAAGCAAGGGTACATTTTCCCTGAGCAAGGTGATGCCATACTTATGAAGGATGCTAC
>CAKZMA010001385.1 GCA_937127375.1 uncultured Coleofasciculus sp.
ATTGGGCTTGGAGAATCCTTTTTTCCAGAGGTGTTCGTGAGAAGACATTGCCAACTGCTCCAACGATGGCGGTGATTCGGCTGAAGAATCCCTTTATTTTATCCGCTTATGGCTAAAAAGCAACTCAATTGTGATCAAAATTATACTGTCAACTGAATAAGTTTTGTTAAACTCAACTGGCTCAGGTGCAGATGTACTATATTTTACCCAAAGTATTGTCACCCCACATTCCGCACTTCAAGATTTAGCACGATAGGTTACACGGTCAAATCTGGGAACACTCCTCCTTCTGGAAAGAAAACCTTCGCCTTCTAGCTTATCGCGTACCTGAAGGTAGTGGTGGTGAAGCTATAGATAGAAATGGTACACCCCAAGCTGTGCTAGAGAATGCCGAACTGATGCAGTTTGTTCTGCCCATCCTGCGCTCAGATTTTGCGGTACTTGAAACCTATGTTTACATCCCTAAGTCACCCCTGAATTGTCCGATTTCCGCCTTTGGGGGTTCGGATGATCCAGAAGCTAGCCGGGATGATTTGGACGGATGGCGGATTCAGACTAGGACTGCATTCTCACTGCATATATTGCCTGGAGATCACTTCTTTTTGCATTCAGCCGAGAGGTTGCTGTTACCAATTCTTGCCGAGAATTGTCATTGAAAAAGCGTGCGATCGCGTCTACTGTCTCTGAGCTGCGATCGCTAATTTGGTTCCCTCAATTTGACGCAACCGATCCATCACGCTCACCACCCGACCATGATCGACTTTTTCATCAGCATTGACAATGACCAGGGATTCACTATTCGGCACAACTAAAGCGCGAACGGCTTCTTCAAGCGCCTCTAATTCAATCGACTGGCGATTCAGTGCAATCTCTCCATCCGGCTGAATCGTAACCGTAATTTCAGTACTCGGCTGATTTTGGGCAGTTGTGGCATTCGGTAAATTCACCGACAACCCTTCTGAACGGGTCAAGTATAGCGTCGAAATAATGAAAAATGCCAAAATCGAGAAAATCACATCGATCATCGGCACGATGTTGATTTCTCCTGGCTTATCTGACTCATCGGGAAGCCGCATAAACCTCTCTCCTTTGCTCATATTTACGACGATAAAGCAGTTCTAACTGACCGCCATATTCCTGAATCAACGCCAGTTGTCGCTGATAAAAGCTTCGGAATATATTGGCGAAAAAGAGGGTAAAAATTGCCACAACCAACCCCATGACGGTTGACACCAAAGCTTCGGAAATTCCTCCCGTGACTCCCGTCGTGCGGGTTCCCCCAACATCACCAATATTCAGCGAAGAAAACGCTGTGATCAAACCCAAAATTGTTCCCAAAAGACCGAGGAGAGGAGCAATACCAACAATCGTATCAAACACGGTATTAAATCGCTTCAACGTTGGCAATTCTGCCTGCGCTGCACTCTCTAAAGCCAAACGAAATTCCTCCGGGTTCGGGTTATCGAGTTCTAACGCTTCGAGAAAAATTTTGGCGATCGGCAAATCAGCATTCTGCTGTAGATAGTTGATCGCTGCGTCTGGCTTTTCTCGGTAAACCTTCAGAAAGTCTCTCACAACTCGGCGTTGCCGACGAGTGACCCGAAACCAGAAAAACAATCGCTCTACAATCAGGGCGACTGCCGCCAGGGAAAATAGGAGTAGGGGCCAAGCGACGATTCCGCCTGCCTGGAAAAATGAAATAATGGGCATAGCCTCTCTTGCAATTGTAATTCAACAAGCTCAGCCAGCTTTCCGGCGTACCGTGAGAGTACAAGCTGATAATTATTTTCAATAGATGTATTGCTAAATCGGTTTCCTTGTCAAGGAGTTGAGCAAAATATTTTTCCTGGCGGGAGAGTCAGTCAGGACATTTAGCGATCGCTCATCCAGACAAAACCACTGATAATAGGGCGTTTAGCGACTCTTTGGGGGACTAACTTCTACGATTAGCGGAACTCTTCCTACTTGACAGGGAGAGTCAATTATTATATTTAAGCTATTTTGTTGAAAATAACTATCAAAACTATTTTGTGAATATTCGTAACTAGGTTTACCATGTTATACTTGCCAAGTTCATTTATTGTTTCACCGTTAATGCAACTTATATGCAATAATCTGGAGTGGTTGAGACGATAGGCGCTTGAGTAATCAGGAAAGGTGCGTAGCGTATGAGCATATCGAGCTTCTGTATAGAGCAGCACAAAAAGGAACAAGAGGCTCTCAAAAAGTTTCTCATCTATAGCTTTGCTGGGAGTGCGGTGCTGCATATAGTGCTGGCTCTTGGCATCAGCTGGGCTTGGGAAACAAGACCAGAACTTGCCGACGACCCCATTGAAATCATACTGGTGGAGGACCCTGAAGTACCTAAACCAGAAGAACAACCTCTAAAAGAGACTCCAAAGCCAAAACCAAAGGCAGTTGAAACCCCAACTCCACCGCAACCGACAAAAACCCAGATACCAGAGCCAATTAAACCGCAGCAACGGGCTGACGCTTTACCCCAAAACCCCGTCCAGCAACCCGTACCCGCTATACCAGCCACACCTCAAAGACCCGTAACACCACCTGCACCCACCTCAGTAGAGCCACCCACTGAACCGACAAGGGAACGCAGACCCGTTGTTACACCTCCCTCAGAACCTGCTCCCCTATCACCTCCTGAACCCGTAGCCATTAATAATTCAGCACCACCACGCCCAGACACCAATTCTCAACCGCTTCAGACGGACTCAGACACAGAACAACTGAGAGAACGCTTAAGGGAACCAACGACAGAATCAGCCGCGCCCCCTAATGACGATACCTCCGATGCCAACCCTACATCACCAGGCGCAGTGGCAACCAATCCCTCCGCCCCCCCACGACCCACAGGAATTCCTGGATTATTGTCCGATGCCTCAAAGATTACGAGGCAAATCAGAGAGCGCTTAGGCGGTAGCTCTTCAGAATCGACATCTCCAAGCGCTGAAGACTCAATGGCTGACCCTGGCTCGCCAGGAACAGTGGCAACTAATCCCTCAGCCCCTACGCGACCCAGCAGTAGCTCCCAACCGCTTCCCGGCTCCGCCTCGGGTTCGGAGCAATTGAGACAGAGGTTGGGCGGTAGCAGTTCTGCCGAACGAGCTTCATCAAGTGAAGGCGACTCAATAGCTGACCCTAGCTCGCCAGGCGCAGTGGCAACCAATCCCTCAGCCCCTACGCGACCCAGTGGTAGTTCCCAACCGCTTCCCGGCTCCGCCTCGGGTTCGGAGCAATTGAGACAGAGGTTGGGCGGTAGCCGTTCTGCCGAACGAACTTCATCAAGTGAGGGCGACTCAATGGCTGACCCTAGCTCGCCAGGAGCAGTGGCAACCAATCCCTCAGCACCCACGCGACCCGCAGGCAATTCTGAGTCACTTCCCGTTTCCTCAGCAGAAGGTTGTGTAGCTACAAGCAAGCCGGAATTTCCATCATCACTAGCCAATCAAGGCATCGAAGCGAGACCCGTTATCGAATTAATCGTCGATGGAAGCGGTAAGGTAATCGAGTCGAAGCTCGTGGAACCCAGTCCCTATCCTGCCGTTAATCAAGCTGCCCTTGAAACGGTAACAAGTGTGAGTTGTCCCGCACAAGGCAACCGCCGTCGAGTACGAATGGGAATTAGTTTTGCTCAGCAGGGAACTGACTTTGAACGGGAAGCCCGTCAACGCGCCGAACAGCTAGAACAGAAACGTCAAGAACGGGAACGTCAGGCGCAGCTAGAACGGGAACGTCTAGAACAAGAGCGTCAAGAGCAACTCGAACAGGAGCGTCTAGAACAAGAACGTCAAGAACAACTTGAACAGGAACGTCTAGAACAAGAAC
>CAKZMA010001386.1 GCA_937127375.1 uncultured Coleofasciculus sp.
GATCATCACAAAAAAGGGAACCTAACGATGCGACTCTCTCAAATGCTACTCGTCACCCTCCGGGAAGACCCAGCCGAAGCCGAAATCCCCAGCCATAAACTCCTGGTTCGCGCCGGCTATATCCGTCGCATCGGTAGCGGAATCTACGCCTATCTCCCCCTGATGTGGCGCGTCTTGCAAAAAGTCTCCCAAATCGTTCGGGAAGAAATGAACGCCACTGGTGCCCAAGAATGCTTACTTCCCCAACTCCAACCCTCTGACCTGTGGCGAGAATCTGGGCGCTGGGACACCTATACTAAAGCAGAAGGGATCATGTTCGCCCTCAGCGATCGCCAAAACCGAGAACTGGGACTCGGACCCACTCACGAAGAGGTAATCACCACCATCGCCCGTGAGATGATCCGTTCCTATCGCCAACTTCCCCTTCACCTCTACCAACTTCAAACCAAGTTTAGAGATGAAATCCGCCCTCGCTTTGGACTGATGCGGGGACGCGAATTCATTATGAAAGATGGTTATTCCTTCCACGCTGATGAAGACAGCCTAAAAAAAACCTATCAGGACATGGATCAAGCCTATCGCAACATGATTACTCGTTGCGGTTTAGCCTTTCGCGCCGTAGAAGCTGATCCGGGGGCGATTGGCGGTTCTGGTTCCCAAGAATTTATGATTCTGGCGGATATCGGGGAAGATGAGATTCTCTACACTGAGGATGGGAACTATTCTGCCAATGTGGAAAAAGCCAGTTCCCTCCCGGCTGATCCTGAACCGTCTCCCTTTGAAACTTACGAAAAACGGGAAACCCCCAATACACCCACGATTGACTCCCTGTGTAAATTCCTCAACTGTTCCCCAACCAATGTCTTGAAAAACGTCCTCTATCAAGCCGTTTATGACAATGGGATGACGGTACTGGTAATCGTCAGTATCCGAGGCGATCAAGAGGTTAACGACGTAAAATTGCAAAATGAATTAGTCCGTTTAGCCGATCGCTATAAAGCCAACGCCCTCATCGCCCTCACGGTTCCTGACGTTACCACCCAAGCAAAATGGGCATCTAAACCCCTCCCTGTCGGCTATATCGCCCCGGATTTAGAGGATGATTATATCCGCCCCAGTAGCGATGTCGCGCCGCGATTTGTACGCTTAGTCGATAATACAGCCGTTGACCTGAAAAAGTTTGTCACTGGGGCGAATGAAACCAATTATCACGTCGTTGGTGCGAATTGGGGTGAACCCTTCGCCTTACCTAAACAGGTGGTAGATTTGCGGACAGCTAAAGCAGGCGATCGCGCGATTCATGATCCTAGCCAAATCCTGCACAGCGCCAGGGGGATTGAAGCCGGACATATCTTTCAGTTAGGCACTAAATATTCTAAAGCCATGGGTGCGACGTACACCAACGAAGCGGGGGAAGAAAATCCCCTGTATATGGGATGTTATGGTGTAGGCGTATCGCGACTAGCGCAAGCGGCGGTTGAACAATCC
Organism: uncultured Coleofasciculus sp.; assembly: GCA_937127375.1. Lineage (GTDB taxonomy): Bacteria > Cyanobacteriota > Cyanobacteriia > Cyanobacteriales > Coleofasciculaceae > Coleofasciculus. Next base: position 1,489 of record CAKZMA010001386.1, read on the forward strand.
TATGATAAGGATGGAATTATTTGGTCACCCGCGATCGCACCGTACCACGCGATTATTACCGTTCCCAACATCTCCGACGCCAAACAGATGGACGCCGCCGAGACACTTTACCAGCAGTTATGGCAAGCTGGTGTAGAAACTCTACTCGATGACCGAAATGAACGGGCGGGTGTGAAGTTTAAAGATGCGGATCTGATTGGTATTCCCTATCGTATCGTTACTGGGCGATCGCTGAAACAGGGTAAAGTGGAAGTTGTGCAACGGGCAACCCACCAGTCTCAAGAATTGCCCCTGGATCAGGTTGCTTCTACGGTGAAACAATGGCTTGATGCAGCATTAACCCCATAAACTGAAATGAATAAGGCAGCACTGACTCGATTCATCATAGTGGCACTTTATATTTCTGCCTTTATGGGTGTAATGTTGGGTCTAGTCGGTGGATTTCAGACAGGGATTGCCTGTACTGCCCTTGTTTTTTTCTCTATCCTTTCCTATAAGTATCCTCGCATTGGATTATGGGGATTGCTGATTTATCTTCCCTTTAGCGGGAGCATTATTTATTCACTGGGCGATGTTTATCAATCCATGGGTGAGAGTATTAGCTACTCCGGGAATCATCCTCTATTTCATTTAATTAAAGATGCATTTTACCTTCCCGCCTTAATTGCCCTGATTCAGTCGCGGGATTCCTTCTGGAAACTATTACCGCGATCGATTCTCAAACCCTTATTGATCGCGATCGCGGTTGTGCTAGGGGTGGCATTAATTACATTCCTATTGATTAATGTCCCCCAGCAGTTTGATCCTCAGGTCAAAGGAAGCCCATTTCTGATGGGAATTCTGGGATTAAAAGGGTTGGTGGGGTATATTCCCTTACTGTTCTGTGGGTATTATCTGATTCGCGATCGCACGGATTTATTTTTCCTAACTCGTTTGCACCTGATTGTGATCCTCATCTGCTGTAGCTTGGCGTTTCTGCAATACCTGTGGCTAGTTACAGGTTTATGTCCCAGTAGCAATAGTTTGACGGGAGAAGCTGTCTACAGAGCCAGTTTACAGGTAAGATGTTTAGTCGGCGGTTCTCTGTTATACAATACTAAAGTCGGGTTAATCCGCTTACCGGGTACATTTGTTGCACCTTGGCAATGGGGTTGGTTTCTGATTTCCAGTGCTTTTTTCACGTATGGGGCGAGTGTCAGTGATCCCTCTCGTCGGTGGCGATTCCTGGGATGGGTGGCGATGGTTGCTGTCTTGGCGGCGGCGGTCATTTCGGGTCAACGAATTGCCCTGGCGATCGTTCCGGCGACGTTTGTTCTGTTAGTATTACTCACGGATCGGCATAAGGGATGGCTACCCCTTAAATTAGGAATTGGGGTGCTTTTAGCGATTTGGATTACTCAAACCTTGGGGAAGGTAGAAGAACGAGTGATTAGTTTTGTTGATCGCTGGGAGGCGTCTCCACCGCATACGTTTATGTTGGATCAATTTCAGTGGGTATTGAGTAGACAAGAGGGAGTATTAGGTCATGGTTTAGGACGAGCAACTAATGCGGCGCGTCGCTTAGGGGAAACTCAACTAATTGAAACCTATTATGCTAAATTGTTTTACGAAATTGGTCCGATTGGGGTTTTGGCGTTTCTGGCGCTGGTGTCTTTGCTGACGTTTCTCACGTTTAAGGCATATCGATCAGTTCAAGATTCGTCTTTACAACGGTTAGGGTTGTGTCTTTGGGTGTTTGTTTTATTTATTAGTTACAATACCTATTATTATCCCTTAGCTGTCGATCCTGTGGAGGTTTATTATTGGTTTTTTGCGGGGGTTTTGCTCAAGTTACCGCGACTTGATGATCCGGTAGCTTCTGAAAAACTATGTTCTGATCACAATGGCTTATAGCGCTTTTCAAGGGTACACTGACAGATCCCCGACTTCTTGGAGAAGTCGGGGATCTTAATCTGAAGTCCCCCCAGAGCTTGAGGCTGATCCAATCCTGCCAATTATTAGAAGTAAAAACATTATTACTGATTGGGATTATAGATTTGAGTTCGAGGTTAGGCGACAGGGCGACCCGAGTTTATTGAGTGAATTGGGGGTGTTCATTGATATCAGCGGGTCGCCCCTACAAATATTTATTGATGTTGGTAGTTAGCCTCAACAAATCTTTCTTGATATCAACGGATTCTATCTAGACATTAGAACTTTTTTTTAACGCGAACTATTTTGATACCAAAGAACGCCTGGGGTATTCTAAAAGAAACTACAAATAAACTCTCCAGCGCCATCTGGTTCAAAAGAAACCACTATTCCATCCTGGCGAATCCGGGTGCGATCGCGACAATTATAGACCTCGACTGGGCGGTTTACTCCATCAATACTCACAGCGGCTCGATACCGCCAATAATACTGAGCGGAGCGCTTGATACTTAGAATACAAATAGTGTGATCCTTGATTGTGCGACACACCGACGCCTCAGCCGGAAATGCCGCAAGCCACACAACTACCAGTAATCCCAGTAAAGCTATCCATTTTACTTTGTCATTCGTCATTTGTCATTTGTCATTTGTTATTGGAAAAATCTTCCCCCAGCTTCCCCAGCTCCCCCAGCTTCCCCAGCTCCTGATAACTGCTCACTGATAACTGCTCACTGATAACTGATAACTCCCCCATCTCCCAGCGCTTTGATAGAAGGGGATTATCGCTTTGATTGTAAAATTGTCTAATTGCTTTGTTTGAACTTTACCCTCAACCCATTACACTATACACTAAGCTTAGAAAACTTAAAGAAAATTAATCGTAAGTAAAAATACCTGTCTATCAGGGTTTCTTCAGGTTCAATACCACTGAAGAGGAAATTTGTATACCCCCACGAGGTCATGTCGATGACTCAGTTTTTCCTTGACTCTGCCTGGTTAATACCTTGCTATGCCCTATTAGGTGCAATTTTAGCCGTCCCTTGGTCTCCGGCAATTATTAATCGTACCGGACCGAGACCGGCTGGCTATATTAATATGTTGATGACCTTCATCGCTTTTTTGCATGGGTTGTTGGCATTACTCGCCATCTGGAATCAACCAGCCCAATCGGTTGTGATTCCTTGGCTACAGGTGGTTGATTTGGATTTATCCATTCCCGTAGAAATGTCGGCGGTTACGATTGGGGCGACGATGGTCATCACTGGGTTGAATTTCCTCGCCCAAATCTATGCCATTGGTTACCTAGAAACCGATTGGGGATGGGCGCGGTTCTATTCGTTGCTGGCGTTGTTTGAAGCGGGAATGTGCGCCCTTGTTCTGTGTAATTCCTTGTTTTTCAGCTATATTATCCTGGAAATTCTCACGCTGGGAACCTATCTTTTGGTCGGGTTTTGGTTTAATCAATCCTTGGTGGTAACGGGGGCGAGAGATGCATTTCTGACCAAACGGGTAGGCGATTTAGTTCTCTTAATGGGCGTGATTGGGATTTATCCCCTATCCAAAACCTGGAATTTTTCGCAATTGGCAGACTGGGCAAGTACGGTTAATCTTGATCCGAAAGTCGCTGCATTAGTGGGGTTGGCATTAATTGCCGGTCCGATGGGTAAATGCGCTCAATTTCCCCTGCATTTATGGTTGGATGAAGCCATGGAAGGACCGGTTCCCAGTACCATTCTACGGAATGCTGTGGTGGTGTGTACGGGGGCGTGGGTGTTGATTAAATTGCAACCCGTAATTGCTATCTCTCCGGTTGCGGTATCGGCTGTCATTTTAATTGGTGCGGTAACCGCCGTGGGTGGTACGATGGTCGCGATCGCACAGGTTGATATTAAGCGTACTCTATCCTATTTGGTGAGTGCTTATTTAGGATTGGTGTTTATCGCCGTGGGTACGGGACAAATCCAAACCGCCTTGTTATTAATATTGACCTACGCCGTCGCCATGGGGTTATTGGTGATGAGTACCGGGACGATTATTTGGAACAGTATTACTCAAGAGGTGACACAATTGGGCGGGTTATGGGCAAAACGTCCAGCTTGTGGCTTATCTTACCTGGTGGGGGCGGCTGGATTGGTAGCGGTTCCGCCTCTGGGCGGATTTTGGGCGTTTTTGCAGTTGGGGGATTCGTTGTTTAGCACTCACCCGAAATTATTTGCCTTGGTGTTAGTGGTGAATGCGTTAGCTTCGTTTAGTCTATTCCGTGTCTTCGGGTTAGTCTTCGGTGGACAAGCTAAACAAATGGCACAGCGATCGCCTGAAGCGCATTGGCCCATGGTCTTCCCTATGATACTGTTGATGGGGTTTACACTGCACGTTCCTTTACTGTTAACCACCTGGAATCTGTTACCGGAATGGGTAAGCGTGAATCCTACAGTGGCGGGTTCGTTGGTATTGTCGAGTGCGATTGGTGGCGGTGCAGCGGCGTATCTGTATCTGAGTAACCAAGTGGAAAAGCCGATTCGATTTGGTTCAAAGGCGTTGCAAGACTTTTTTGCTTACGATTTATATACCCAAAAGTTGTATCGGGTAACGATAGTGTTTCTGGTTGATTTGATTTCCAGAACCATTTCTTGGGTTGACCGTTATATTGTGGATGGTTTGGTCAATTTAGTGGCGTTTATGACGGTGTTGAGTGGGCAAAGCTTGAAGTATAATGTTTCGGGTCAAACCCAGTTTTATGCGTTGACGATTTTGTTAGGGGTGGCGTTGTTTGGCTTTCTGTTGAGTTTGCCGATTCTGTCGCGTCTTTCGTTGATTGTTGGTGGATAATTTACGTTTTTGTTGGAGGTGTGGGTGGGAAACGATGTGTTTTTTTAACGCAGAGGAACGCAGAGGTTGGCGCAGAGGGACGCAGAGGGGTTGGAAGACTAGGATGAGGTGTAAAGTGAGGTGGTGGAGGAATGGATGTGCCATAGGGCGTTTTGAGGTTTAAGGTTGGCGGGGCGGGTTGAATTGGAATCGTTTCTAGTTAGTTAGAGATTGATAAACTCGCCCCGATTAAGTGGAAGCGTTTTGAGTTGGAATTTTTGACGGGATTATGCTGAGTACGCTGATTGGGTTACCTGTTGTTGGTGCGATTATTATCGGGTTTTTGCCGGGAAAGGTGGCACAAACGAGACTCCGGGCGATTGCTTTGGCGGTGGCGACGGCGATTGTTCTGGTGACGTTGTGGTTAGCCACGCAGTTTGATATCACCTATGTCGGTTGGCAGTTTCAAGAGGAGTTAACCTGGATTCCTCAATTGGGGTTATCCTACAAGTTAGGGGCGGATGGTTTATCGTTTCCGTTGCTGGCATTGGGGAGTTTGTTGAACTGGGTGGTTATTTTTAGTAGCCGAGTTGATGTGGAACGAGTTCGGCTTAAATATGCCCTGATTTTGTTGGTGAATGCGGGAGTTACTGGGGCGTTTCTGGCACAGAATTTGTTGCTGTTTGTTCTGTTCTATGAATTGGTATTAATCCCCTTGTACCTGTTAATTGCAATTTGGGGAGGAAGCAAGCGGGAATATGCGGCGATGAAGTTTCTCATGTATACCGCTGTGTCCGGAATTCTGATTCTGGCGGCATTTTTGGGAATGACATGGCTGAGTAATTCCACTAGCTTTAATTATGAGGCGATTCACACCCAAGGGTTATCGTTACCCACTCAGTTGATTCTGCTAAGCATTTTATTGGTGGGATTTGGAATTAAAATTCCCCTGGTTCCCTTTCATACTTGGTTACCCGATGCGTATGTGGAAGCGTCGCCTGTGGTGGCGATTCTGTTGGGGGGTGTTGTGGCAAAGATGGGAACTTATGGGTTGGTACGCTATGGGTTACAATTGTTCCCCGAAACCTGGTTTTTGGTAGCGCCGGGACTTTCAATTCTTGGCGTGGTGAGTGTATTGTATGGTGCATTGAGTGCGATCGCGCAAAAAGATATTAAACGGATGGTGGCGTATAGTTCCATTGGTCACATGGGGTATATCGTTGTCGCGGCTGCGGCGTTAACCCCGTTGAGTCTGTTGGGGTGTGTGACTCAGATGGTGAGTCATGGGATGATTCTGGCGATTCTGTTTTATTTGGTTGGGGTGGTGGAAACCAAGGTGGGAACTCGCGAGTTGGATGTTTTGAATGGGTTGATGAATCCAACTCGGGGTTTACCGTTGGTGAGTGCTCTGCTGATTTTAGGGGGAATGGCAAGTGCGGGAATTCCCGGTTTAGTCGGATTTGTGGCTGAGTTTCTGGTGTTTCAAGGGAGTTATGTGGTGTTTCCTTGGCAAACCCTTTTATGTATTTTTGCTTCTGGGTTGACGGCGGTTTATTTTGTGATTCTGCTGAATCGCACTTGTTTTGGTAAGTTGGATAATCGTAAGGCTTACTATCCGAAAGTTCTCTGGAATGAAAAAGCGCCTGCGATTATTTTGGCGGTGATTATTTTCTTCCTGGGAATTCAACCAACTTGGTTGGTTCGGTGGACAGAAACGACGACGAATGCGATTGTTTCGGCAGTACCAACTCAGGTTGATCAGAAGGTGGCGTTGAAGGATGAGTCATTAGTCATTCGTCATTTTTAGTTCTGTTACGTGAACAACGGGCGGGTTTTGTAGCCAAGCTAGGGACAAGAATTAATATTAATCCCTAAACCCGCCCCTACA
>CAKZMA010001387.1 GCA_937127375.1 uncultured Coleofasciculus sp.
GGGGAACTTGTTTGAGCGATCGCGGTTCAAGTAACTGCAATCCTGGTGTTAACGCCACACTGTATTTTTCAATCAAATACTGGTTGCCATCGTGGAGGGCTGTCATGGGGATATTCCGCAAAACTCCATCTAGAACAAAGACTAAGGTTTTAATCTGGTTACTGGTTAATTGATTGTCAATCGGACGAATCAACCAATCATAAACGGTTTGGGACAGTTGAAGCCGTTCTTTATTCGATAACGCCGGACTCATGGTTTGGCGTAAACGGCTGATTGTGGCTTCAATGTCTGGGGAAGATATATTGGTGTGGTAAGACTGTAGAGGTTGTCCGGGTAAGGAAAGAATTACCGCTAAACGGTTAGGTAAAATAATCGGGTAAATCACCGCCGCTTTCGTATCACCTTTTTCGATGACGGTATCAATTTGTTCGGCTTGCGTTTCTAAACAGGCGGTGCGGAAAAAGTTTTCGAGTTCCGCTAATTGTAAGGATTCAATCACAGTCCGGGCTTGTTGCAGATCTTTGGGTGAAGGAGAGTCTAATAAAAGACTGACGAGGTGACGATAAATGGGTTCAATTTCCTCTTGAAATGAAAATCGCACATCCGCATTCATTGCCACCAGATCCCCCCGAAGGGATTGTACGGTATCAAATGCCTGTTTATTTGCCGCGATCGCGCTTTTTTGATCGCCAAGCTTTGTCAGAATTTGTGCCAGTTGCCAGTACCATTGATAGGATAAGTCAGCCGCGTTGATACTCTGAGACAAAAATAGGGCTTGTTCGGTTAAATCTTGAGCTTGAGACCATTGTTGGGTTTTGTTGTATACTTTTCCGAGGATGCCTAAACTCAGCGATTCTGCCCGTTTATCGTTTAAGCGTTTTGCTGCTTTCCGGGTATCGGCTAACTGTTGGGCAATGGTTTGATAATTGGCAATGTTTTGAGAACGTAAGCCAGAGGTTTCCACGAGTTCGATTAAACGTTCAGCGTAGTTAACCTGGGCATAAATCGCCTCTCGACTCTGAGATAACTGGGACAAATTGCGTTGAATTTGGGGAACTAATTCTTGGGCGTCGGCAAACTGTTCTAAATGAATCAGTAGCTTAAGTTGGTTGAGTTTTGCTTGAACTTGAGACAGAGGAGTCGTGGCGATTTCGGCGGCTTGTTGATAGTAGGCTAATGCCGTTGGCATTTCTGCCAAATTGCGGCTAATATTGCCTAAACTCAACAAAGCCCCACTAATATCGGGGACAGAATTAAGGCGTTGTGCTACAGCTAAACTTTCCTGTAAGATACTCTGGGCGGCTGGCAAATCACCGATAGCTTCCCAGACCCTACCCAAACTGCGTAATCCAGTCGCTTTCATGATAGAATCCGGTTGGGTGGTTAGCTGTGGCTGTACCGATTCCAGAAGTTGCCGCGATCGCTGAACCATTCCCAAACTTTGCCATGCTTGAGCCTGATTAATTTTGCTCCCCAATACCCCCATCTGATCATCGGCTTGGGCGTAAACCGTTTCCGCCTGTTTCCAAGTGTCTAGCGCCGCCTGCGGTTGTCCCATCGCCAGTTGTAAACTCCCTTTAGTAGTTAAAATGGGGGCTAGAATCGCGGGATTGGCTTGGGGTTGGAGTAAGTCAAGACTTTGAGTAATTGCCGCTTCTGCTTGTTGCCATTGTCCCACGTCTTGATAGGCTAAGGATAAGTAATGTAAAGCTAACGCCTGATTGACGCGATCGCCCGTTTTTTCATAATTCTTGACCGCCTCTTGCCAAGTCTTTATTGTATCAGCTAAATGTCCAGTTTCCTCATTGAGTTTACCTTGACTGACAAGGTTAGAATTATCTATTTGTCTCCCCTCTCCTTGTAGGAGAAGGGTAGGGTGAGAGGTCAAAAAACGGTTAGAAGAATACTGTGCCGCGACAGGACGAACCGTCACCACCACGAAGCAAGTGACTAGGACTAATCCCCAGAAAAATAGTTGCCTTTTACTACTTCTTTTTAACCGTTTCATAAGCCCTCATTTACGCTAAGTCGTCGGCATCCGGGTCAATCCCCATTTCCCGTAATCGTGCAGCTAATTTTGCCGCTTTTTGTTCGGCTTGTTCCGCTCGTTGTCGTTCGGTTTCCGCTCGTTGCTGTTCTAACTCCGCCCGTTCTTCGCCAATTAGTAAAAGATTGCCTTCACTATCCCACCAGCGTAGCCAGAGTTGGGTTTGATTTTGATACGTTCCCTGCCAAAGTCCCAGTTCGACGCCTAGCGGTGGAATAGGATAGTGACCCCGTTCATTGGGTTCTATCCGTTGATAGGAAAAATCTTGCAGATGATACACTTCTAATTTGCCATTTTTAATTTCGTAAATGGCATAGTAAGGAATGCGAATAATATGTCCATAAACCCAAAATTTACCCGGTTTCGTCGTTTTCCCCTCAGCCGAAACTGATAAAGGTGTAGCATCTCGTTCCTCTTCTCCATCTCCACTAGCCAACTCAATCGCAATCGTTGGTGCCATGAATTCTCGCCAGAGGACATAAGAACGGCGAATTTCTCCGTTCAGAAGTGGCGGCACATTGCCAACATAGAACCAATCCGGTGCTTCAGCACCTTTTTCTGGGGGGTCAGTTTCACGCCAGTAGATACCACAATCTTGTCCAATAGCATATTGACCATCAGGATGAAGTTGCCGTAAAACTGAGCCAATAGAATCGGTTAAAATAATGCTTTGAGGATGCTCCTGGAAATTTTTCACAAACGTACCATCTGATTCAGGAAGTTGAGTATGATCAGGGAATGCTGGGGGTAAATCAGTACGAGTTCCTATTGTCATTTGTCATTCGTCCTTTGTCCGATCATCTCCAGTTATTTCCCCCATTCTATAAAATTATTGCCCCCATCCTTCAATCACCTCTGCGCCCTCTGTGGAAACCTCTGCGTTCCTCTGCGTCAAAAAAATCTAATTGCAATTTCACCCATTAAATTTAATCTAAGTCATTTCTCCCTCCACACGAAGACGATACTCTCCCAAAATCCCCCCTGTTTCCTCCACTCGATTCAGCCGTCAGAATCACCGTACCCTCTTCATCCACAATCCAACCTTGGGCTTCAATTATCTGCTTTTCAGATGTCTCAGATGGCAGGTTTACAGCAGGTTGATTATCAGGAAACACTGCAACATTTCGCCGATCCTGCCAAACCGCATTTCCCGGCAAATAGTCACGGGGATTATCGGGAATACCACCGCGCCCGATAGCGGTAAACCGATTCCCGGTATCCGCCGGACAACCCGCAATAATTTGATTGGACGGATCAGTAAAATTAAAGGGTAATTCAGTTAAGCCGCGAGACGGATCAACATTGGGAGTATTAATCGTAATCGTACCATCAATTCCTAATTGAGAACTCGCCGTAATATCACTGTTTTGGGTAAGCGTATCACTCACCTGCAAGCCAAAAATACCTTGAGTGGTTATGTCAATATTCCCCCCATTTCCCTCAAACGCATTGGCAGTAATATCACTATTTTTATCCAGAATAGCCACGATAAACTCAGCATCAATATGGATATCGCCACCATCTCCACCCGCTCCAGCTTGTCCTGCCGTGGTCGTGATTAAACTGTTATTTTGCATCAGTAATAAATCCGTTGCGGTGAGGATAATATTACCACCATTTCCGGATAGCGTTCCCGTACCAATTCCGGCTCCGTCCAAAAGCGTCACGCGCTCAGCGTTGATGGACAAATTGCCGCCTTGGGTATCACCCGATCCTAGGGTCAATGTTGTTATACCCCCCTTCCCTTGCAATTCTATCTGAGTCGCATTTACTCTCAAGTTTCCGGCGGTTCCTGTACTCGTAAAGTCAGCTGACGTCGCAATTCCAGCACCATCTCGCATTACCAGGCGATCGCTATTAATCGTGACATTTCCGGCATCTCCACTCCCTTGAGTTCCAGAGGTCAAACCTGTTCGTAATTCCGCTAAATCTAAGAGAGTATTAAAGTCTCTTGGAGGGTCAGCTACACCGGGTTGATTGCCAATAATTTCTATGGATTCGGCGTTAATGGTTAAATCCCCAGCATCACCACTGCTATTGGTGCGAGCGGCTGTAGAAATGCCCGTTCCTACCTCTGACTGGGTTTTCGTATTTCGGATCAGTAATTGACGGCTATTGAGGGTTAAATTTCCAGCATCACCAGACCCATAGGTTAGGGAACCTACGGTACCATCATTCAACAGGTTAACTGATGTCGCATTAATTCTCACATTTCCCGCCTGTCCACCATTCGCAAAGGTAGCGGTTGCAATATTCGATTCACCATCCAAGGTAATAGATTCTGCGCTAACCTGAATATTACCTCCTGACCCTGAAATGCTACCCAATGTATTATTAGCGGGTAAAAATGAAATTAGATCCGCAATATCACCCGTCGCTGAGCCAATAATTTCGATAATGTTACTGATATTATTGCTATCATTTATACTAGCTGAAATCGTATTAATGTCAGAGTTATCATCAGCACGAATTGAATCAGCGCTAACCTGAATATTACCCCCTTGTCCAGAACCAACCGTAACGCTGAAAATTTTCGACCCATCCCTCAACACCAGAGACGGGGCTGAGAGTTCAATATCACCGCCTTTGCCTAAACTGGTGACGCTAGTAATAATTGAATTATCGATAGTTAGGGTTGCACCACTGTTCAGGGCAATATGACCACCGATTTGTCCATTGGCATTAATATCACTCACTCCAATATCACCAACGGCTTGGAGTAAGATATCACCTGCTTTCCCCAAAGAACTGGTATCAATTGTACCAGCGGTGGTATCGATCAATCCTTTAGAGTCGATAATAATCGTACCCCCTACCATCATTCCTTGAGTATTGATTGAACCAACCGTTATCCCCCCAGCTAAGGATGGATTGGGCTGGTACTGATTGGTTAAAAATACAGTTCCTTCTGAGTTAAGAATATCGCCTATGCTAATATTAGCACTGGTGGAACTTTCTAGAGGATTGGGAAACGGCGGAACAATAATTCCATCCGATGGAATCCCCTTGATAACTGGAATCCCAAAAGCAGTTGTTCCAGCCCGGATATCCAGGGTGGGTTGAGTTTTCCCATCAATTAATATGGAGGTGCCATCAGATAGAGTAACAGTTTCAACAATGCCATTTTCAGCATCGACATTATTGATCAAAACACCACCGGGAATTGTCACACTTCCGCCCGCAAAAATATGCAGCGAAGCGCCTTGATAAGCCCCGATCAAAACATCCCCACGACTGCGAATCACCGGATCATTGGGACTGCTGAGAGTTCCTAAATTCCCATCAAGCTGTTCGATGCGAAACTCGCCACCACTCCAGAAATGGGCATCCCCTTGCACAGGATTAACTGAACGAAATACCATCTCCCCATTGGCAAAAACGCCACTATCCGAATGATTCAGGGCAAAAATATCAATTGTGCGATCGCCTTGTACCTGCATAGTTCCGCCAGCCTTAGCGATGAACGGATTTACCCGACTGTCTCGGATGTTTACAGTATGATTAGCGTGCAGAGTAAGATTATCTCCAGCAATAAGCTGACCTTGTAAATTAAGAGTATTAGCCGCTAGAGTAAGATTCCCTCCCACCGATAAATTTCCCGCATTGGTAATCGTTGCCGATTCATCTGTCAGATAATTAAAAAAGAATACTCCTGGCTGAATCGATAGGAGGGTACTTTCTTCCGGTTCTGTCGCCAGAAATAATCCCTGTTTACCCAGGCGAATGCCATCCGCCGTACTCGCCACAAATGAACCTGTTACATCTAACCTAGCGTCTTTACCAAAAATAATTCCATTAGGATTAATTAAGTATAAGTTTGCCGCCCCTTCTACACCGAGAGTGCCAAAAATATTGGATAGATTCGTTCCCGTGACACGAGTGAGAATATGGTCAACCTCCGCAGGATTGGCAAAGTAAACCTGCTGTCCGGAATCAACATTGAACTCCTGGAAACTGTGGAACAGATTACTCCCCCGTCTTGCCCCGCCTTGAATCAAATCCCGCGCCTCTTGGGGAACAACGATTGAATTTTCTGCACCTAACGTATCATCAGGAATCAGTTGGGCATTAATCTTTGCCGCATAAAAAATCTGACTGGATACAAGTCCAAAACAGCAGAACCATTTTAATGCTTTCCGACTGTTTAGGCGTTTGAGTTGTAGAGACGTTGCATGCAACGTCTCTACAAAATGATGCGTCCTAACCGCTATGGCGATTGCTATAAGATTGGCTGGATTCATCAGTGGAACTGGGTTTGAGACAACAAAATTGGTAAAATTCATTGGCAAGAGGTTAAACCCAATGATTCGGTTCTTTTTCTCTATACAGTCCCGTCGTAACCATACCCGTACTCTTTTGAGGGAAGATTAAAATTTTTATGTAATTAAAAACGGCATGTTAACTGTGTGTCAATGTACCATATTACATCTCTACTTCTGACAGCGTTGCCGATAAATTTTAGCGGTTTTATCCTCAGGCACAAACTCTAGACACTGTTGAAATAATTTAGCCGCTTTACTAAACTCTCGTTGCGAATAAAGGCATAACGCTTGTTCAAACATTGTCTTTGTTTTTAGCTTCCGCTGACGAACGGGAGGCGGATCAGCATCAAACACATCAAACACCGACACGGTTTGGGATTTACCTTTAACCTTGACCCGACCAATGAGACGAAACGAATAGTTAGAAGGGTCACGCAAATGGTCAAAGGTGTAATGTGAAATCAGCAGCGATACCCCATACTCTTTGGTCAAATGTTCCAAGCGAGAGGCTAAATTCACAGCATCACTAAGCACCGTACTATTAATATGGGTTTTACCGCCCACTGTTCCTAACATCATCAAACCAGTATTAATACCAATTCCGATTTCGATAGGAGATTCTCCGGCTTTTTGCCGCTCTTGATTATAGCATTTTAATTGTTGCAACATAGCAATTGCCGCGTTTACAGCATCATCGGCACTGCCACTAAATAACGCCATAATCGCATCACCAATGTATTTATCGATGAAGCCTTGATTCTGGATAATGGCAGGTTCCATATAGGAAAGATAACGATTTATAAAGTTAAAGGTTTCTTGCGGTTTCATCGCTTCCGATAGACTCGTAAAGTTACGAATATCTGCAAATAGGACTGACATATTTTGCTGAGATTGATCGCCTAACTTAACATCACAAATACTGTCCTTTTTGAGTAACTGCAAGAATTGTCGCGGGACAAACTGGGAGAAGGATTGATTCAACTGGAAAAGTTCTCTGGTAAACGCTTCTCGCTCGACTTGCGCCTGTTTCCGTTCGCTAATATCTTCAATAAATCCCTGATAGTAAAGAACATTTCCTTGATCATCACAAACCGATCGCGCATGTTCACAAATCCAAATAATGCTGCCATCCCGTCGATAAACTCGCGACTCAAAGCTGACAACTTCTCCTTGTTGTTCCATCAGTTGAATAAAGTAATCTCGCCGCTTCGGGTCAACATAAAGCTGAGTTTTTATATTAGTAATACTGGTAATTAACTCCTCTGGAGACTTATACCCATAAATCTTTGCCAACGCCGGATTTGCACTGCGATAGCGTCCATCAAGAGTGGTCTGAAAAATACCTTCTAATGCATTTTCAAAGATACGGCGATATTTCTGTTGCGCTTCCTGCTGTAACCGCCGACTCTGATAATCGGCAGTGATAACGGCTGAACCCGTCAAGGCGAGTAATGAGGGAATTACAGGTAACCACCACCCTGCCAAAAATAAGAGATACGTGCCAATTAAACTACAACCACTTGCCAATACAATATAAATACCTAGGGCAAGTAATTGAAGTAAGGTTTTGGGATTCAACCATTTATTCTTTAGCCAAACTAAACTTCCGGCTGCACCCAGAAACGACCAACACAAAACCAGTACCCCTTCGACTGGATTGGGTAAGACTTTAATCAAGGGGCGTCCATCAATGGCACTACTGATAATTTGACTGGTTAAATTCGCATGAATAACAACAGCAGCGGCACGACGCGGAGGGGCAAATATTGTGCTATCATAAGGCGTAAAAAATAAATCGTTGGTACTTTGGGCTTTAGACCCAATTAAAATGATGCGATCGCGAATTTTTTCTGAGGAAACGCGATCGGCTAATACATCCCTTAAAGAAACGGTATCAAAGCTGTCTGAAACACCGCGAAAATTTAAGAGAATCTGATACCCTCCCGCATCTACATCCACGTACCCCCCATCATCCGTCTGGAAAGGCGTAAAGATAGTTTTCCCCAACCGATAACGCTGCTGATTAGCATTAATCTCCTCTAAGGTAATCCCCTCAGACTTTAAATACTGTAACGCTAAACGGGCGGCTAAACTTAATTGCAACTCATCATTTTCCTGTTTAATCGACAATAACCCTCGGCGAATCTTGCCATCCGCATCCACCATCAGATCCGCCAAAGCAACTCGGTTTAAAGCGTCCAGAGTGGGTGGAGAAGCCACGCGATCGCCCACTCGTTTTTCTACCCCAATTAAATTCGGCGTAGACTGCATCACCTCCACCCATTGCTGATGTCCCGGTTCTACAGGTAAATCTCGATACAGATTTAAACCAATCACTCGTGGTTCAGCCGCTTTCATCGTAGTAATTAAGTCAGCCAAAACCCCATCCGGAATGGGCCACTGTCCCACCTGATTAATATCAGTTTCATCAATTGAAACAAGGAGAATACGAGAATCTGGAGATTCTTGAGGGCGCAGCCGAAAATATTGATCCAGCGTTGCCCATTCCAATAGCTGAAATAAACCCGCTGCATTCAGGGCAAGAATAATCAGCGTCACACTCGGCGCGATTAATAAGACTCCTTGCCACTGCTTAATCCAGGTTTTCAGCTTTGAACCCATCAGATATCTCCCTTCTGAATTCCTCCATCTCCAATAGCTAGCCCCAACCTAGCAATTGGAGGGTACATGCTACCCTTACTATCAAGCTCTTTGGTAAAAATTCCGGTAAACTAGATAACTTAATATAGACTGAGAGACCATTGAGTGCAAAGCCATTAATTCTCTGTAGGGTGGGTTAGGCGGTCATTTAATCGATGAAACGAACTGCTGTATTCCCTAGTGCGTAACCCAGCAAAAATAATCTTGATTTGTTCTATAAATTAATGTAATATTATTCGTTGATAAGTTTAAATTACGCTAGCACTAGCGGTAAAAAATGATAGAGGACAAGGATTGGCTTAACACAGCTTAATATCTTAGAATAGAAAATATAACCCTTGAAAATAGTGATAAAATGTTCAACTTGATCAACTCCCTCCTCGGACGTCATCCCGAACGCATCAACGCTAACGTGGAAATTTACACCTGGCAAACTTGCCCCTTTTGTATTCGTGCCAAGATATTACTGTGGTGGAAAGGCGTTAACTTCACAGAATATAAAATCGATGGCGATGGAAGTGCCAGAATGAAAATGGCAGAACGGGCAAATGGACGGCGAACCGTTCCCCAGATTTTTATTAACAACCAGCATATTGGTGGCTGTGATGATCTCTACAGTTTAGATAGTCAGGGAAAGTTAGACCCTTTATTATATCAGCCGGCTCAAGCGTGAAACCGTGTAGAGACATAGCTTAATA
>CAKZMA010001388.1 GCA_937127375.1 uncultured Coleofasciculus sp.
GATAATACAATATTCTATTCATTAGATATCTCCCGACATTCCGGTTGGTAATCAAACAACCATCTAAACTGCGAGTCAGCTAACCAAGTTGGGGTAAGTTTGTAGATCCAATTTCGCAGCAATGCGTAACTCCTGTTGGTGGGCAATGCCCACCCTACGGTATATCATGGGTTTCGGCGACCCCAAAATGCACGCTTTTCAGCGCCATTCAGCTTAATAGGGCATTTCTGTCTCTTCCACATCTGCTGGAGCGTCTGTCAATCCCATGCGGTTAAGGGCGATGACAACCCCCACAGATACCAATCCTCCTAAAAGTAAACCCATAATCAGAAGAATAATATAGATGCGCTTCAGAGATTTTTTTGTCGCTTTTATATGCTCTGGCGATAGATTAGGGTCAAGGCTTTCCTGTTCAGTGTCTGGAGATGTCTCATCTGCCCCATCTCGTTGGGGATGGGGAAAGCCGTCATGCTCGAATTCTGGGGGGTTTTGATTATTCCACATATCTCTAGTTTGGTTATGATTGGCATAATTCTCATCAGCCTAAAGTTAGACTGATTCTCGGTAAAGAGTTTCGCGATCCAAAATTGGGAAGCAATGACTTGATTTAAGTGATGACTCTATGTATTATCACTATAGTTTCAGTTCGTATGTTCTAGTTGGGTTGACATGGCGTTAGATATCCGATCAGCAAGACAGCTTCGCCGAATGCGACAACGTGATTTAGCTGCTGCTGCGGGAATTTCAGTAAATGAGCTGATGAAGCTCGAACGGGGGCTGACAGTTCCGCCGAAAAAGCTACTTGATCGGATATCGGATTGTCTTAATATGGATGTCAATCAACTAACAGTTGGTCAGAATGAACTCCTGAAAAATCCTTTAACAGGAGAAGGTTACCTCACGGCTCGCCCCGAACGCTCAACAAGAATTCCGCGTCGAAAAGCTCCTGACTCGACAAAAAAACCCGTTTTCGATTTGTTTTGTGGAGTTGGGGGATTTTCGTTTGGGTTGGAAATGCATGAAGCTTTTCAGGTGGTTGCTGGTATCGATATTCTAAGCGATCGCCTACGAACCTTCTCGCGCAACCATGATACGGCAAATGCTTATGGGGAGGATATTCATGCTATTTCTACCGATATATTAGAGAGTGAAAACCCTCGTCCATTCGTCATCGTCGGTGGCGCTCCATGTCAGGGATTCTCATCTATCCGTCCTTTCCGGAACATTGAACGAAACGATTTGAGAAACAACCTGGCAGAAGAATTCTGTCGTATCGTTCATGATCTACAGCCAGAATGGATAGTTTTTGAGAATGTGATTGGCTTGTTCACCTATAATAAAGGACTGACTTTACGAGCCATTTTAGGTGCATTTGAAGAGGTAGGATATCGAACAAGCTTTAAAGTGCTAAATGCTGCTTATTACGGGTTGCCCCAGTGTCGTGAGCGTCTAATTATTGTCGGCAGTCGCAAAGGTAAACCATTTAAATGGACTCAGCCTACCCATTGGTGCGAACACCGCAGTATGGCTGGACAGCAAAAATTTGTCCTTAAGCCCCTAGGAAAACTATTTGCTCAAGATCTCCAGCCTGCTGTTACCGTTAATCAAGCAATTCACGATCTTCCACCCGTTGAAGCTGGAGAAAAAAACACCGTCTATCGAGATGATATTGAGTCTACACCCTACGAAATCCTTATTCGGAATAAAGCGCAGCAATTAACAATGCACGAAGCCACTGCACATTCTCGGCGAATGCTAGAAATAATTCGCCAAGCAGGAGCTAATATTTATGCCTTACCCGAAGGAACAGTTACTAGCGGCTTCAGTTCTTGCTATAGCCGATTAAATGGAGATGAACCTAGTGTGACGTTGACTGTAAATTTTACTCATCCAGGCTCTAACCGTTGTATTCATCCTCACCAGCACCGTGCTTTAACCCCGCGTGAAGGTGCGCGTTTGCAAGGCTTTTTTGATACCTTTGAATTCATCGGCACACGATCCCAGATTGTCAAGCAAATTGGAAATGCTGTACCTCCCTTGCTTGGACGTG
This sequence comes from uncultured Coleofasciculus sp., assembly GCA_937127375.1. Lineage (GTDB taxonomy): Bacteria > Cyanobacteriota > Cyanobacteriia > Cyanobacteriales > Coleofasciculaceae > Coleofasciculus. The sequence continues at coordinate 2,051 of CAKZMA010001388.1, forward strand.
TCATCGCACAAGCTATCTTGGAAAGTGATTAATCTCCCTCAAAAAGCTGCTGGTAACTTCGATAAGCTTTACCTCTGGGTGAGAAAGGAACACGCTCTAAATCACAGTACACCACTTGCAAGATTTCCATACCGATAGCATTTACCACAGCAGTTTTCCCAGAATCACCTTTTGTATTGCTGAGGTTGAAATGTTCCAGGAGAAGATAACCACAGCGTATTTCCCAAATATAGGGCTTCACACCACGCTGTTCCTTTTCGATTCGTAGAGAACCATCGGGTTGACAAAGTACATAGCGACAGGTCAGATAATGCCCTTCTTTAGCCAAATGTCCTTTGGGCTTGTTAGTTTCAAGAGCCATTTTCAACTCAAGATTAGGTACTTGGGGAGAAATGCCTGTTGTCAAGAGGTCAGGATATTTGTGAGGTCTATTGCGTCTGAGCAAGCCATTCGAGTGTTTAGCTATAGCTGAGGCAAAAATATTACCAATCATGGAAGATAAGTTGGCTAACTCGACCGTCTGACTCAACAAAAAGACGTTGGCTTTCTCAAGCGTTGTATCTATTTGGTCAAGCAATGCGTAAGTATCCCGAATCGCCTCCCGTAGAATTTCATGACTTAAGCCAATACCTGCCAAAATACCTACATTCACAAAGCCATTTGCCGCAGGTTCGCGCATTACCCCGCCCCTTTGTTCAAACTGGAGCAAGTCAGCAGGTGACACATTAAGAGCTTGAGCGATTTTCTGGATGTTAATTAGACTGATGTTCCGTTCGCCTCGTTCAACACCACCGATATAGGTTCTGTCCAGTCCTGCTGCAAGTGCTAGGGCTTCTTGCGAAAGACCATGGGCTTGCCGAAGAACACGCACACGTTCTCCAAAGAGTGTTAAAATCACCTCGTCTTGGTTAGCCTATATTGACATTTAATGAAGCATTAAACCTTGGCAGATGACTATAAGTCCACGGACTATAAGTATCTTATTTTAATGCTAAGCTTTCTCATTAACTAGATTGACTTCCAGATCATTCGGGCTTATGCCTATGGTTAGAAAAATTAACTCGTCATTCCAACTCTAGATATTTCCGTTAATATTTCAGGTAAAAGTCTTTAATCAAGCTAATAAATTCAGGGGTATAAACC
>CAKZMA010001389.1 GCA_937127375.1 uncultured Coleofasciculus sp.
ACCTTGAATTGGCTCGGGTCGCCCTGTACCGGATATCGGGAATTATCTAACACCGCATTTAGAAAAGGGCGAGTCGATACAAGTTAATTCTCACACCACCTACTATGTGCAGCGACTCGCCCCTACAACCGCGATAATCCCAATAATCCCAATAATCCCAATAATCCCGACAATCATGACAAAGGTAACTAAACCCGCCCTTGTTGGACACCATTTTAAGGCTTAGAACCGTTGACCCAAACCAAACTGGACTCGGCTATCTCCTTGGTCATTAAATCCTAAATCGGCGCGAATTATACCCACAGGGGAATTGACGCGCAATCCCGCACCGTAACCAAACCCACTTCCCGGTTTACCCCGCACCACACCCGGTTCTCCCGGTACAGTTTCACTCGAACCCAAATCCGATGCAAAGTCAGCAAAAACAACCGCGCCCACTGGATTAAAGATGGGAATCCGATACTCCGCCGACGCTAAAACATAACTGCGCCCTGTTCCGACATCCCCTGTACCATAGCCTCGCACCGAATTTTGACCGCCGAGGTTAAAGGCGTTGTAGGGGGGTAAATCACCAATCGTGGTTCCTCCCTGAACGTTAAATGCCAAGACTTCTTGACTATTACCATTAAAGACATCAACGGGAACATACTGGGAGTAGTTTGCCTCCAGGCGATTCATCAAAATACTACCATTACCAATCGGTACAGACTGTTCGGTACTCAGACGCACCACAGAACCTTGGGTGGGATTGACAGGATTGTCTCGTTTATCCCGCGTCACTCCAGCAGAAACGGTAACTAAATCATCAATTCCGTTATCACTGAAGGAGAGACGATTCCCGAATTCATCAACCGCATTAATGTCGCCGTCACTATCACGAATACTGGTACGGGTATAGTTGACGCCTACCGACGCATCCCATTCCTCATTCACGGGTTTGGATAAGCTGACACCACCGCCAAACTGTCCTTCACGGGGATCATCACCATTGGCGAGATCAACATCATCATCGAATGTTTGGGATACAGTACGACGCCGAAACGTATTCACGTTATATCCGGGTTGTTCTGGATTACTGGCCCGATAGGGTCTACCATAGTTGCCATCAAACTGGAAATCACGACGGCTAAACTGTATATTCAATCCCAGTTTCTGGTTCACACCACCAAGATTAAAGTCGTTATAGCTGAGAGTACCAAAAACACCACTGTCATTGCTATATCCAGCACCTGCATTTACGCCACGAGCTGATCGTTCAATCAGATTATAAATAACATCGACATTTCTAGCATCACCATTCAGGGAAATGTCTACCTGCTCAAATAATCCCAATTGGTAAAGCTGTTGCAAGTCTTGGCGGACAACCTCTACATTAAAGACTTGACCCGGTTGTAGGTTCAATTCCCGATTGATAAAATCCTCGTGAGTTCGTCCGTCTGTGGGTTCGCCTTCTTCGTCGAGGAAGCGGAAATTAACATCACTGACGACGCCTTCGGCTACTTCAACTGTAATTACCCCATCGGGTGTCGATCGCACGTCTAAAACCTGTGCCAAGATATAGCCATTGTCTTCATACCATTGTTCTAACTGTTGTAAGCCTTGACGTAGGTTAGCGGGACTAACGGGTTGACCCAATTGCGGATTGAAAATAGAATCAGCTATGTCTGGGGTAAGAACCTGGTTACCGGATAGTTCGAGCGATCGCGCGATAACGGGTTCAACCTGATAAACCACCGCCCATCCCGTGGAGTTAGCGGTTGGCGTGACACTGGCGTTAGCAAATACCCCTGTATCTAAAATCGCTTGAATATCCTGAGCCAATTGGCTTTGACTGGTTTGACCCCCTGGACGAGTGCGAATCGTTTTTAAGACAAGCTGCTGCAATTCTTCCGACACACCAACGACTTGCACGTCTGTGGCGAGAACAACTAAATCGTTAGACCGTTGAGATTGATTTAGGGTGGGAACAGATTGGGCAAATTCTGGGGTTGGCGTCGCTTCTGGAGAGGCGACGGTTCTAGGGGAAGGCGTTGCTGAGGTGGCTTCTGTGGGGACAACATAGTTTCGGGTTTCCGATGGTGGGTTAGTTGTCGGGGAATCGGGAGTTGCCATTGCTTGCTGAGTTAACTCGCTACCCACCAGCACAGCCAAAGTGGAAAAGGCAACAGCTCTATATAGCATAAAATTAGCCTCAATCGTCCTGTTCGTTGGTTAAATTTCTTTTACGTTTGGTTAACCTGACCGAGGCTAAACCTGTGGAGTTCCAACCGATGTGCCACCTTTATATCTGACACAATCTGTTCAGGACTTCAATCCTTTCTTCTGCGGCTGTACTCGATCTGGGTAGATTTTGCTGCTACAATACTGGAATCCAAGCCCTACCTACTAACTGTCAGAATTAGGAGAGCGCCTGCTCTCCAGGAAATCACCATTGCGGAGTTTGACATATATTTATTAACTTTATGACCAACTAGATATATCACTCGTGTGGTGTCCTACTTCTTGCTATTGTTTAGCATTACACCAAAGTTACCTTGTTTGGCAAATTAGAAAATCAAGAGTTTATTGTCGAAAAAGAAAGAATAGAAGTTATAAAGAAACATATTGAAGAATTCTACCCTTGGCAGCCTAATGATATGATGATCAAAAGACTACAGCAAGCTTTAGATAATAATCAAAAAATCAGCGGGGCAGATGCGTGTTTTTATTTTCACGAACTAAAAGAAGCTGAATTAATGGCAAATGGATATACCTACGTAGCAGCTCATAATCAAGCTATTCAGGACTATGAAGTGTCACCATTTAGTCTTTATCATCCCGATGTGATATTAGCGTTTCCTGATGATTTTAATTCAAATTGGAAAAAATTCTGGGGAATTGAATAAAAGATGCAAAGTATTAAACTAGATCGTCATGTACAAGCCCGTGTATGGATTGACGAAAACCCACGAGCTATATATCCCGCAACTGAGATTATATCGAAAAATATCGCAAATGGATTAACAAAAAAAAATAAAAATAAAAATAAAAGAGGAAGTATCGAAATAATAATACCTGTTGGGGCTAGATTTTTTTACGGATTTTTGGGGGCTGAATTTTTCCCTAATGATTCAGGTAGTTTTGGAATAGAGCTATTAGTATCCACAGAGCATGAAAATATTTATGCTGAATCAATCGCTTCTGAATTCGATCAGATAAGACTGGGACTTCCCAGCGAATACAGCCAAAGTGTACTGGCTGGTGCTATTGAGTCTTTAGCTGAAAAAAAACTTGGAGAATTTGGGTCGGGTATCCTGAGATTTGATCAAGCTGCTCACAGTCAGATAGGTTCTTCAAACAAATTTTTTAGACATATTGCAAGAACTGTCGTTCAGTTACTAATGCTTGATCGCAGTAGGAAGGAAGAAATTAGCGAAATCGTCAAAACATACAGCTTAGTTTAAGAACGGGGGAAGGAGGTATTGATTATCGGAATAGGTAAAACTGTTTGTTCGGATTTTGCAACCTAAAAATCTAGATTTAATAAGGGGCTTAAATTCCAATTGCTCATCTGAATCGATACGGTAGCTAAACCAAAAACTCCGCCAATGAAACTCTAACCAGTGAAATGACATGACCGAAAGTGGTGTACTATATCCAACTCAGGTCAAACGTTATCGCAAAACTATGCAACAGGTTGATTGGCTGATTGTCCTGCTCTACCTGATTGGTTCAATGGGGTTAGGACTTTATCTATCTCGCAAAGCTTCAGGGAGTTTGGTCGATTTTTTCGTCTCCGGGCGATCGCTCCCTTGGTGGTTAGCGGGTACAAGTATGGCAGCGACGACGTTTTCTATTGATACACCGCTTTATATTGCTGGGGTTGTGGGTAATCGCGGAATTGCCGGAAACTGGGAATGGTGGAGTTTTGGCATCGCCCATTTGGTGATGATTTATATCTTTGCCCGATTGTGGCGACGTTCGGAAATTGTCACCGACGCGGAATTGACTGAACTGCGGTATGGCGGACGAACAGCCGCAATTTTACGGGGAACCAAAGCCTTTTTATTTGCCGTACCGATTAACTGTATTGCCATTGGCTACGCTATGCTTGCCATGATTAAAGTGGTGGATGCCTTGGAACTTTGGCAGAGTTTGGGGATTGAACCGGGGGAAAATCTGAAAATTTTGAGTGTGGTTGGTGTTAGCATTCTGGTTTTAATTTACTCAGGTTTTGCGGGGCTTTGGGGTGTAGTCACTACCGATTTTTTTCAGTTCTTTTTAGCACTATTTGGGGCAATTGTTGTCGCGATCGCGGCAGTCAATCATGTCGGTGGAATTCATGTCCTTGTGCCAGAAGTGCAGCAGATAACCGGACATGATATTTTATCCTTTTTTCCGATAACTGATAATTTCCGCTGGAGTGAAACCGCTGGAATTACCGCGAGTACCTTTTTTGCCTATATCTTTCTCCAGTGGTGGACATTTCGTCGGAGTGATGGTGGTGGGGAATTCGTGCAACGTTTAGCGGCGTCTAAGGATGAAGCGGAGGCAGAAAAAGCGGCTTGGTTATTTAATATTCTCCATTATGTAATCAGAACTTGGCCCTGGATACTCGTGGCGTTGGTGGCGATTGTCGTCTATCCCGATTTATCCGACCGAGAATTGGGTTATCCGAAACTGATGCTGGATTTCCTTCCCCCGGTGATGTTGGGGTTAGTGGTTACGTCTCTACTGGCTGCGTTTATGAGTACGGTATCCACATCGATTAACTGGGGCGCATCTTATTTAACCAATGACCTGTATCAGCGCTTTATCAGACCGAATGCTCAACAGTCAGAGTTGGTATTAGCGGGGCGGATTGCTTCAGTGGTGGTGACGGCATTAGGGGCGATGGCGGCGTTCTTTTCTCAGGATGTGGCAACCGTATTTCGGTTAGTGATTGCCATTGGCACCGGTCCTGGCTTAGTCTTAATCTTACGCTGGTTTTGGTGGCGAATTAACGCCATAGCTGAACTGACGGCAATGGTGGGTGGGTTTATTGTTGGGTTAACCACCAGTATCGTCCCGATTATCCAGATTGAGGAGTTTGGTTTGCGTCTGTTGGTGACGACAGTTATTACCAGTGTGTTATGGATTACAGCCCTGTTAGTGACGCCGCCAGAATCGGAGGCAACTCTAGATGAATTTTATCGTCGGGTGCGTCCAGCAGGTCCCGGTTGGCAACGTCAACAGGAAAGTACGGGGTTATTACCTGTTCAAAACCTGGGACAGGATATTAAACGGGTATTTGCCGCCATTTTATTGTTGTTTGGTACGATGTTTGCGATCGGAGGATTTCTGCTGCTACAACCCCTGACGGGTTGGGTATCCCTGATCATCGCTGTGGGTGGGGCAATGTTGCTGCGTCAGCTTAATCGGAAAAAAGCTGTACCGATGCCTAGACCGGGATTAGATGATGGGGATTATGATTCCAAGTAGTTATAAGATAGATAACAATGGCGTTACAAAACTTTATCCAATTGGATACCTATGTCTATTTTCCGTCAGTATATTGCCCCTTTTCTGATCGTCTTAGTCTTTGTCGTCGCGTTACTCGCCGTTAGCGCTCGTATCTTTTTGCCCAATGATATGGCAGCACCTGCACCTATTGAAGATGCCAATTCAGTAAGTATGAGGGGATTGGGGATGTTTTGAGTATTGAGTGTGTAGGGGCGGGTTTAGGAACTTTCGTCTCGCTGTTCATGATAACTGTTGTTCAAAACCCGCCCATGGCTTACGCATGGACGAGGTTTCTTACGCTTCTTATAGCCCAGTTGCTCGTGCGAAACGTTATTGGTAAAACCCGCCCCGACAACCACGCACCCCCGCTCCCTTATTGCCTCAACTCCTGTTTATCAGATGCGTAAATTTTTAATACCGGGCTATCAGCTACGAGTTGGCTCTCGATTGGAGAAGGCAACCTTGTTGAAGTTTCTCCAACTGAGTTACCAAGAGCTTTTCCCGCAACAGCAGGATTTTTCTCATTTAGAAGAGACAATACGACGGTATTTTTGTCAAGACACACCCTTGTGGTGGGTAGACTTAGCCAATCCTGAGGGTGACGCCGCACCATCAAATCAACCTGTCGCTGGTTTATGGCTGGGAAATGCCATTGATCAGGTAAGTGGGGATCGCCATGCCCATGTTTTTTTACTCTACGTGATGCCAGAGCATCGGCGTCAGGGTATTGGTTCGGCACTGATGTATCATGCTGAAAACTGGGCTAGAGTTCGGGGCGATCGCCAAATTGGGTTGCAAGTGTTTGAGTCAAATCCATCGGCTGTGCGTCTTTATGATAAGTTAGGATTCCAAACCCAGTCCCTTTGGATGGTGAAACCGCTATCTGGATAAGAGTTCTGAGTGTTGACGCTTCACTTTTTCCCAGGGCATACTTTTGAGTGCGAGAATGTTCAGATGGATAAGTTGACAAAGGAAAAATAACAAATAACAAAGGACATAGGACAAATAACCGCTGAATAAGATATTTTTTTAAATATGTATGATAATAACGAGCTAAGATTAATCGAGGCGGCAGGTGAGCTAGACAGCCCTCTGGATGAAATCGAGCCAATTGATGACCACTCAGAAGAGACTCAACCCGATCCAGAAGCGATGCTGGCTCTGCTAACCGCCCCAGAAACGCCCCAACGGATGCTGGCGGCGCGGGCTTTTTGTGAACTTCAAGATGAACGGGCAATTCCTCATCTGATTAATCTATTAAACGATGTCTGTCCGTTGGTACGAGTTAGTGCGGCTTATGCATTAGGACGCAATCCTGATCCAACAGCCGTAGATCCTTTAATAGAGCAACTGAACCGGGATTGGAATGGTTATGTGCGTAAAGGGGTTGTTTGGGCATTAGGTAATTGCCGCGATCGCAAAGCATTGCCCAGTTTGATTGATGCCTTATGTACAGATATCTCTGCTGTGCGTTTGTGGGCAGCAAGTTCCCTAGCACAGATGGCAAAGCTAGACTATGAGGATATCGTCGCCTGTGTTCCCCCATTAATTACTGCCTTAAAGCAAGACCCCATGGCAGCAGTACGCAGTAACTGTGCTTGGTCATTAGGGCAGCTTTGTCGAGAACTCCCCTCGAATGCTATCTATGCAGGTGCAGTTGACGGTTTAATTGAAGCCTTTGCCGAAGATGAAGATATGGGCGTGCAGGAAGATGCAAAAGCTGCCCTGTTGAGAGTGGGCGATCCCCGTGCTTTACAGATGATTGAGGAAATTGAGATAGACGGATTGTTTTAGGGGATTTGTCTTATGTCATTCGTCATTTGTCTTATGTCATTCGTCATACTCGCTTCCCTTCAGAAGCAAGCTACGTCTTATGTCCTTTGTTGAAGGTGACTTGCACTCTAATCGGGGCGGGTTTAGTGATATCAGGGTGACAACCTTCCCGTTAATGGTAAAACCCGCCCCTACACGCTCTCCCTCTGCTTCCCCAGCTTCCCCAGCTTCCCCAGCTTCCCCTGCTCCCCCAGCTCTCTATTCCCTATTGCCTATCAACAGCTTCTCTCTACAGACTGATGAACTTTTTGTGTTCTCTTACCAAAATAGAAAGGTGAATAAAAACGCAACAATAATCCGAGTCCTGCATTCTGACAGGTTGATCGGTTTTGAAGTATAGGGAGAAAAAATATGGCTGTAGCCCAATCACAATTAAGACATGCAATTGGCGTCTTTCCTAGTCGTCAACAGGCAGAAAATGCGCTCATGGAACTCAGAGATAGAGGATTCGATCTGGATCGAGTTTCCGTGATTGCTAAAGACGCTAGTCTCAACGAGAAAATTGGCGGTACTGACCTGCATAAAGACGGTGGCAACCAGGCTAAAGAAGGCGCTAAAGCGGGAGCGGCTGCTGGCGGTACGGTAGGCGGTTTCCTAGGTTTAATTGGTGGTCTAGGCGTATTAGCAATTCCTGGAGTCGGTGTAGCTACAGAATTAGGAATTGTTTTAGCGAATACCCTCTTAGGAGGTGTTATTGGTGGCGCTGGTGGTGGTTTAGTTGGTGCATTGATTGGTTGGGGAATCCCCGAAGATGCTGCTAAACATTATGATGAACGAGTTTCCGTCGGCGATTACGTGGTGATTGTAGAGGGTACAGAAACCGAGATCCTGAATATGCAACCCATTTTCCAAAATCGAGGAATTCAGGATTGGGCTATCTATAATGCACCTGGCGTCAATACCAATCCTCAGATGGGTACCAGGGTATAGGTATAAGGATGGACAATGTTCATCCGATAAGATTTAAGAAATGGTGGGGATAAGTCCTCGCCGTTTGTTTTTTGATATCCTCCCCAACCTCTCTCCCAATGGTCGATTGAGGTTGGGGAGGATATCATTTCATTACTGATGAGACGTCCTGGTTCATAGTTCTAGGCAACCCATTCATCAAACCCTTATTATGGAAGCATTTCAATTAAGTGTGTTTCTTCCATCTATAACGGATGTGTAAAGCGGAACTTGTCTAACGATTTTATGTCTCCACAGACGAATGAAGACTATCTTGCCTTACTCAGGCAAGGGGTGGAGGTATGGAATGCGTGGAAAGCGCACCACCCGGATATCCGACCCAATCTCAGCTTTGCTACGGGTAAGGGCGTTGCCATCCAAGGGGCGAAACTCAGTGGCGTTGATTTGAGTCGGGCAAATCTAAGTCAGGCAGATTTGAGTAAAGCGGATCTGATTGGCGCAAACCTGAGTGAAGCCTATTTGAGTGAGGCATATTTAAGTGAGGCGGATTTGATCGGTGCAAACCTCACGGCGGCAGATCTGAGAAATGCTGACTTAATTAGTGCCAATCTCATTGGTGCGAACCTGAATAATATCTATCTGAGTGGTGCTGATTTGACGAAAGCCAACCTCAGTGGTGCTGATTTAGTGGGGGCAAAACTGATTGGCGCTAAACTGAGTGGAACCAATCTCAGTGGGGCGAATCTTAGTGGGGCGAATCTCAGTGGTGCCCACCTTGTCGGTGCAAACCTCAGGGGAACGAATCTCAGTGGTGCTAATTGTAGTCAAGCCAATCTGCGGGGTGTTAACTTACAACGCTGCAAAGCCTTCAACACCGATTTTCACCAAGCCATATTCACCGCCGCCTGTCTGGAAGACTGGCACATCAATAGCGGGACAAATTTAGCTGAGGTAATTTGTGAGTATGTTTACTTACAAACAAATCAACACGAACGCCGTCCCCATCAGGGAACATTTACCCCGGGAGAATTCACGCGGGTGTTTCAAGTTCCCTTAGAGACGGTTAATTTAATTTTCCGCAATGGTATTGATTGGCAAGCATTCTTTGCCACCTTTCACGCCTGTAAAGCCCAGGATGGGAGTAACATCCTCACGATTCAATCCTTAGAAAATCGCCCTGATGGGGTATTAACCATCCGGATTGCCATTCCTATCGATGCCGATCGGTTGGAGATTGAGCATTTCCTTAATCGTGAGTACGATGCCCAACTTGAGGTGATTGATAAAGACTATCGTTATCAGTTACAGGTGAAATATGAGCAAGTGGCTACCTATCGTCAGCAGAGTGCCAACTTAACTGAGATTCTACAACGGTTGGCTGAGAAAACTGTGAATCCCGGTCAAACGATTAATGTAGAAGCAAGACGGTTAGTTGAACCTCTAATCCCTCACCAGTCCGAACCGGGAAAGTCCGTGGAAAATTGTCCCTCTGGAAATTCTGCGATCGCACCCCCCTATACCCTAGAACAAAAGCAACAACTGACCGATACCGCAACCAAAATTCAAAAGTTACTCCAACAGCTCGATCAAACCTATCCCACAAATACGCCTCTGGAAAAACAAAGGGTGGTTATCGAGGTGCTAGAGAGGATTGAGAACAATCCGATATTGAAAGCTTCAGTCGTTGAAGGCTTAAAAGGCGTGCAGACTAAGGTATTAAAAGAATTGATTGATCATCCTTTAGTCAATGTACTGCTGGCAGCGTTAGAAGAGTATCAGAAAATACATTAACTATTCTTAATTAAAAATGAGCGTTGTACCTAGTAAATGTAAATTTTTATTGCTATAAGTCTAGCATCGTGAGCAATCCATCCTAAACTTTACACAAGCTTGACAATAAAGCCAAATAGTAGGAGGAATAGTTAAAGATTCAATAAAAATATTGATGACAGGCTATCGCTGAACAGGTTTGCCCTTAGAATTAAGTTATAGCCAGATAAAAACCGACCTGTTTAGACTCAAAATGTGCTGTTGGTCACCTAGAGGTCAGCTCACTCACCTTAAAAAATATAGTCAAGTTTAGTATAAACGACGACATATTTTTCTCCGCCTTCCGCTAATTGAGGACTGTCCCCCTATTCACCAACAATATTCTTGAGTTTTAGTCCTGTAACATTTAAAGTCAATCTAGTGCAACAACAAAAGGAGAGCATCTCCATGAATACTCAAAAAATTTCTACTTTTTTCCGCCATACTGGTACAATTGCCTCACTCGTCACTGCGGCTACAGTAGCTACAGGGTTGATGGCTCCATCTGCTTCCGCTACTTTGTTGGTTCCGCAGGAGGAAGGCGAGGTTGATGTTGGCTTAGGTGCTTGTTTATCACCGTCATCAGAAACTGGCGATCCTTGTGAATACTTAACACTTTCTCCCTTAATAGATAGTATCGACAGTCTAGTTGATGAGTCTACTGGAACAAAGAGCCGCTTATTTGTTGACATGTCTGTTGACGTTGAGCCTAGTGATCCTGATTATGAGGATTACATCAATAACTACGGTGCTGTACAGTTCCTGCCAGTAGATTTTGGTACTCCACAAGAGGAGTTTTGGTTCCGTCCCGCTGCGATGAAGGCAGATGGTGTCACACCTCTGGTGGAAAATGGACAATTGGAAGTTGGTACATTCAAGGTCAACTTTGCCGAAACGCTAGACAGCTTAACAGTTCGCTGGTTTGATACCGAATACGACGGCGATACTAGCTTCGTCATTGATGGTGTCTTTGGTAGTGTGTCCGGTGTTGTTCCTGCTGGTGAAAATAATAATATTTATGAGCAGACATTCACCAATGTAAGTATGCTCACCCTTAACTTGGGTGAAAAGGGCGGAATCTTTGGAACTGGTGATGGGGTTGACTTCCAGCTAGAGACAACTGCAGATATACCTGAACCGGCAACTACTCTTGGTTTAAGTGCGTTAGGGTTGATGGGTGCTTTAGGTTTACGCAAGCGCAACAAGAATTTGTCGTAGTCTCTGAAAACTAGGACAAGAGTTCTTAGCAACAATCTACTCTAGGGAAAAGTACTTTTCCTTAGAGTATTGTTTTTTCGTTTTCCTAGTTTGGCTGTCAGTTAGGGCTGAGGCAGTTAAAGTCGTTTTCTATTAGCTTTGCG
>CAKZMA010001390.1 GCA_937127375.1 uncultured Coleofasciculus sp.
CTAGCTGAATTTCTCAAACTTCCCGAAACCAAACCTGCTAGCGAATTTATCGACGGTAAAATTTATCAAAAACCAATACCAAAAGGGAAACACAGCACTCTACAAATATGCCTCGCCCACACAATAAACGAGGTGGGATTTCCTGAAAAAATAGCTTATGCTTTCCCCGAATTGCGCTGCACGTTTGGCGGACGCTCTATTGTGCCAGATGTTGCAGTATTTCAATGGGAGAGAATTCCCTTCGATGCTGATGGAGAAGTGGCAAACGTATTTGAATGTTCCCCAGATTGGACAATTGAAATCCTCTCACCAGACCAGTCACAAACAAAGGTAACAGATAATATTTTATTCTGTCTCAGACATCAAACCAGATTGGGGTGGTTGATTGACCCCGATGAGAAAGCCGTAATCTGTTTTTATCCCAATCAATTACCAGAAATTATGCGACAACCAGAGGATAGGCTACCTGTGCCAGATTTCCTCAATCTACAGCTAACTATTGAACAGGTATTCTCCTGGCTGAAATTGGGACAGCGTTTGTAAATTACAGGTGTGCGATCGCGAAAATCCCTTTGCGCCAATTTCCACACTATTGTTAATTAATATACTACAAGCCTTGTGATTGGTGGGTTACGGCGGACACCAACTTAAATGGTGATTTTTTGAATTGAATTACCGCCTAACCCACCCTACCTGGTATTATATTTTATTGATCAATGCTCTAACTTCTAGTTCGATCAAGACGATAGTTACGCCCAGCTTAGGCAGGGACTACAATTGAATCAAGGTATCAAGGGCAGTTCACTATGACAACAGCAACACCAACGCCTCAATCCCAGAAAAGGGGCGCTGAACCAGTCGTTACCTTAAAAGGCGTTAGCTGGCAAACCTTTAAGACATTACTGGCGGAAATTGGTGAAGACCGAGCCTGTAGAATGGCTTATGACCAGGGAGTATTAGAAATTAGAATGCCACTGGAAGACCATGAAGAACCCAAACGACTGCTTGAAGACTTTGTGACAGCCATAGTCGATGAATTGGGTATCGAACTTAGAAGTCTAGGTTCATTGAGCTTGAAGCGCGACGATTTAACTCGTTTTATTGAGCCGGATAGCTGCTTCTATATCCAAAATGAATCACGAGTCAGAGGTAGACGAATCAATCTGGAAATTGACCCACCACCTGATTTAGCGATTGAGTCAGATTATACCAGTTCCTCTGTCGATAAACAATCCATTTATGCGGCGCTGGGTGTTCCGGAATTGTGGAGATATACTCGTCAAACTCTCCAGGTTTATCAATTAGTCGAGGGAGAATATGAACAGAGAGAACAAAGCATGACGTTTCCCTTTTTACCCGTAACCGAGATTCCTGGTTTTATTGAACAAAGTAATACCCAAGGACAGCGAACAGCGGTGCGGTTGTTTCGCCAACGAATTCGAGAACTTTTACAAAATCAATAGAAAATCTGCCCGGAGGAGATCCCGGAGTTCAAACTCCGGGCTAAGAGCTTAAACCCGTTGAAACGGGTTCAAAGGCTTCCCCAGTAAGCTATAGCTTACTTTAGCTTTCAGCCGGAAATTTATTTCCTGGCTACACGAGTCAGCAATATTCCTTTTAAGTCAGTACCATTCAACCTAAGTGTTAGTTAAAAGCCAGGAGGTGTGATGAAAGCCCTAGTCACCGGAGCCAACGGATTTACCGGTTCTCATTTAGTGAAAGCTTTAGAACAACGGGGGGATACCGTTATCGGTTTTGTCCGCAAGTCTAGCAACCTTCAGCGTCTCTCGGATTGCCAAGTCCAACTGGTTTACGGCGATATTAGCGATCGCGACGCCCTAAAAACAGCCATGACTGGGGTAGACTGGGTATTTCACACCGCCGCTTATGTGGAATTAGGACTCGTGGATGTCAGGGAAATGGAACGGGTGAATGTTGAGGGAACCCGTGCTGTTTTAGAGGTGGCTCAAGCCGTTGGTGTATCTAAACTCGTCTACTGTAGCACTATTGGCGTTTTTGGTGACACCAAAGGTCAAGTCGTCAATGAAACCTTCCAACGCCAACAAACCGACTTTTCTAGCGCTTATGACAGCACCAAATACCAAGCCCAAAAAATTGTAGACCAATTTGCCGCCCAAGGCTTACCCGTGGTGAGTATCCTCCCCTCTGGTATCTTTGGTGCAGATGACCCCCATTTTGGTCCTGTACTCAAGCAATTTCTCAAAGGCGGCTTAAAAGTGTGGGCGGGGGGCGATCGCATTACCGGAATTGTCCATGTCGATGACTTAGCCAACGCCATGATTCTGGCAGCCCAAAAAGGTCAACCTGGAGAAAAATATATCATTTCGGCGGGTGATCTTTCCACCCGTGACATGTTCACCCTTCTCAGTCAAGACACCGGAATTCCGGTTCCGGCGGAAGCCCCCAAACCCCTGGTGAGACTCGCTGGAAACCTCCTTGACCCCATCGGACGCCTGTTGAATTGGCAACCGCCCCTGAGTCGGGAACGGGTGCATTACGTCTATGATCGGTGCGTGCGTGTCGATGCAACCAAAGCGCGTCAAGACTTAGGCTGGAATCCGCGATCGGTATCCCAAACCCTCAGTGAGATTGTCAGGATCATGAAAACCCAATCCTAGATGGTTGACACTCACCCGGCTTAAAGCGCGGGTGATTCTTCCGTCGTAGGGATTCCTATGAATTTACCCTCAGAAAGCATCTTGACCCTTCGGCTTCGCTCAGGGTCAACCGTGTGTCCCACGGCTGCAAGTCCACGAATGCAGACTACTTGGGCGGCTGCAACATCTCGATCAGTTGTGTAGCCGCAGTGATGGCATGAATGGACGCGCTCAGATAGTAGCTTCTTACCCGTTTCTGTTAGACAGTTGGGGCATATCTGACTCGTTTTCTTGGCATCCACTTTTAAGAAAAATACCCCACGTTTAAAGCAGCACTGCTCTAGTATCTGGAGGAATTGACCCCAACCAGCATCCAGGCAGTGTTTACCTAACATTCCTTTGGCTAATGCTTTTAGGTTGAGTGATTCGGCGAATATCATACCCGCCCAATCACACAGATTATGTGCTAGCTTCCAGTGATAATTTTTCCTAATGTTGGCTATCCGTTCATGCAATCGGCTTACTTTGAAGAGTGCTTTTTGGCGGTTATTACTCCCTAACCGCTTTCTGGACACCCTTTGTTGCAGCAATTTAAGCTTGCGTTTCACAATTTTAGCTGTGCCACGCCACTACAACTACAAGCTAGGGAAAAACCCCCTACCCTGGATTTTGACGGGTTGACGAATCGGATAAGATATCAAGGCACAATTGAATGGCAACCGCTTGGGGAAACTCCGGTGAAACTCCGGGGCTGTGCGGCAACTGTCAAGGATGAAATGGTACGCTTTTTCCGGGTTTGTCGTCGGTGCTTCTACGCTGATGGCGCTAAAGCGCAACTACAAACCTCGCTGACCTTTCGCCTAAGCCAGAATACCTAGCTGTTGCTTGTCCACCCTATATTCCCGCCTCGCACGGGAAGGGAGTTTATTTTTAATGCCGACTGTAGACACGACTCATTCCACCCCAGATTCACTTTCTTTGCCACCACTCCCCCTTAACCGCCCCCTGTTAATGATTGGTCACGGTAGCCGCGATATGCAGGGGCGTCAGGGGTTTTTGGATTTTGCCCACGCTTACCAAGGGTTAGACTCGTCTCGCCCGGTTGTTCCTTGTTTTCTGGAATTAACCACTCCCAGTATTCAGGAGGGTGTAGACCAATGTGTGGCACAAGGGTATACAGAATTCTCCGTGTTGCCGATTTTGCTGTTTGCGGCACGACATAATAAATTTGATGTCACTAACGAGTTAGACCGCGCTAAAGCCAGACATCCGCAAATCCGATTCCATTATGGGCGTCACTTTGGTATTACTCCGGCAATTCTGGAGTTATGGCATCGGCGACTGGCTGACCTGGATCAACCATCAGAGAACAATTCAATGTCCTCAATTCCCAGAAGTGAAACGGTGCTGCTGGTCGTTGGTCGTGGTTCTAGTGATCCCGATGCCAATGGTGATGTTTACAAATTAGCGCGTCTGCTCTGGGAAGGCAGTGGCTACAAAACGGTTGAAATCTGCTTTATTGGGATTACTCATCCCCGTTTAGAGGAAGGCTTCCATCGCGCTCGACTCTTCCAGCCCAAGCGGATTATTGTTCTGCCTTACTTCCTGTTTACCGGGGTGCTGGTGAAAAAAATATTTGATATCACCGCGCAGCAGCAGGAGCAATATCCGGACATTTCTATGACCTGTTTACCCGAAATGGGTATTCAACCGGAATTACTGTCGGTATTGCGGGAACGAGAAATCGAGACGCAACTGGGACAGGTGCAGATGAATTGTGAGTTGTGTAAGTTCCGGTTAGCGGCAGTGGGGGATAATACGGGTCACACTCATGAGCATGATCACGGTCATCACCATGATCATCATCACCATAACCACAATCACTCGGAGTCTCCTCCTGATCCTTGCGCTGATCCCGAAGCTTACCATCAGCGCATTTGGCAAGTTCCTTAAATTGGTTGTCTTATGGCTTATGTCATTGGTTTTTGCTAATGATTCATGATCGGTCATGTTCTGACACCAACGGTTGAGGAAAGGGCGACCCGAGCCAATTGAGTGGATACAGTTGTTGATTTGTGGAGGCGGGTCGCCCCTACACAAGAATGACCGAGGTTTGTTTAATTGATCAGGAGCGCGATCGCCAGAAGGTATCTTAAGATTTATTACCCGTGTGGCAAGATCTCGTCATAAGCTAGGAACTGATCAGCACTGACCCATACCGAGTAATATGTCTGAAGAATTTAAAGTTGGCGATCGCGTTCGCCTAATTGCCCTACCCCGCTATGTTAAAACAGCCGAACCTATGCCGATGCTGCGACCTCCGGACGTGATTAGCATTGGTGAAGAAGGGGTGATCCTTGATCGGCGTCCCGGAGGATATTGGGGAGTTCGCTTTTCTAAGGGCGCTTTTTTACTAGATAGTCAATACCTTGAGACAGTAGAGAGTAATCAGCATTCTGATCCCAATCCGCCCTCGTCCTCTCCCGAATAATCGGCTCCGAGCCTTCTACCTTATGCCTTAGAGCCTTGTCCCTACCTAAACGGGAGACATTTACCTGAATTTAGTATGAGCTACAACAACCCGGATCAATACAATGGTGTCCGGTAAGTACTACTACACCAAACCAATGTCCAAAATTGCAGTAGCACTTTGCCGAATTGATTCCTGTACAGTTGAGAATAATAATAATTGGCAGTCTGAGCGTGAAGTGGGAGATAGATTTGTACAGCTTCCTAGAGTCTCTCGGCATTGCTAACCCTACTGGCAGTGGCTGGCTAGCAGTTATATTCACCTTCGGGTTAGCCTGGGGGGTAACGTGGTGTTTGATTCCAGCAGTGCGCTCATTTGCTCTGCAAGTGGGGTGGGCGGATCAACCAAATGCCCGACGACTCAATCAAGAACCCCTACCCAACGCGGGTGGATTGGCAATTTATGCGGGTGTCATGGCGGCGCTAGTCTTAGCGACTCTATTAAGACCCATTGTCATCGAAGGCGTCTTAGCCCAAGTGCTGACGATTTTGCTCGGTGGTTCAATCCTCGTCCTCGTCGGCTTTATCGATGACCAATTTGGTCTACCTGCGTATGTACGCCTGTTTAGTCAAACCCTTACCGCCCTCTTGCTGATTGCCAGCGATATCCGCATCGAAACGCCTTTTGGCACTCCCATTGACCCGATATTCTCCATTGTGTTGACCTGGTTGTGGGTGGTGGGAATTACCAATGCGATTAATTTAATGGATGGAATGGATGGTTTGGCGGGTGGGATCAGCTTCATTACCGCCATGAGTTTGTTGGCAGTTTCGGCGCAGTTTGAAACCAGAGCCGCCGCCACTTTACTTTTGGCAGCCTTAGGAGGTGCTGCACTGGGATTTTTGCGACACAATTTCTATCCCTCCCGAATCATTATGGGAGATGCGGGGGCTTACTTTTTTGGCTATGTGCTAGCCGCAACCAGTATTTTAGGCAACCTGAAAGTGACGACGGTATTTGCTCTAGTACCGCCCGCATTCTTTTTATTATTGCCTGTGCTAGATACGACTCAGGTATTTGTTCGGCGACTCATGGCGGGAAAAAACCCACTGAAAACTCCAGGCAAAGATCACTTACATCACCGCTTACTAGCTTGGGGTTTGTCCCAACGTCATGCTGCTTTGATCCTTTGGGGGGTGACTTTGGTATGTAACGGACTGGCGATGAAACTGCAAGGTATGACCTCAATGGTGATTATTGTTACAAGTGGTAGTATAATTATTCTTCTTGGTTTTACCCTTTGGCAAAGACTACAGGCAAAATGAAAAGGCTGGTACAAATTCCCAGAACCTCAAAAGTCAAACGCTAAACGCTATATTATAAGGGTGATTTTGGGTGCATTGGTATTAACTTAAGCTGAAAAGCAATAGTGTAAGGACGTATAGGCTACGTTTCTATAAGGTTGTCTGGCAAGTGCAGGGGGCGGAAAAATTACCCTTGTTGAGGAATTTATAGCTGTCGCCGTAAAGGTTAGGACAGATTGAATTACTGAAACAACCACGTACCAGTAATAACCTTCTGCCTTGGAGTCCTGGCGCGTCTCTTATACCGAATTTCTCTCTTAAGTTAGTGATATTTACAGGAGTCGGATGTTACTCTGAAATTTGAAATTTAGGAATCACCTGAAAATCTTAAGTTCATGTTTCCAGATTCATAATCCAGAATTGATCAAATATGACTGTATTAATCTTGTAACGGCAAGCCTATTCATTCAGTGTGATTCTAAGATAGCTTTTGCCGGGAAGCCATATACTCTGCTTAAGTATTTTTATTGGTTTTAACCGGAATGAATTAACGAACTACCTGGATGTAAATCTTGTTAACTGAGTTAAGAATTGTAAGAGTCCTCAATTCTTTGACGCCCAGTCTCAATCCTAAACTTTATTTTTGTCCGACTCCTTATGATATTTAAAATTTAAAAATTTAAGCTAAACTCTAGATCCAATTAATAACTCATAGGATTATAATCATGACTGGACTAAAATGCAATCAACCGGTTTTACTCAATAGTAAAACCATCAAAATTCTATTAATTGAAGATAATCGTGTAGAAGCTGAATTGATCCAAGAATTATTTTCAGGAGTAAACAATAATCAATTTGCCATGACTCATGCTCAACGATTGAGAGAGGGAATAAAAGATTTAATTGAGTTTAGATTCGATGTTATTTTATTAGATTTAAATCTTCCAGATAGCCAAGGATTAAATACTGTAATTCAAATCAAAGCAAAAGCGCCCACGACTCCGATTATTGTTTTAACCTCTCTCAACGATCAAAATATGGCAATTAAAGTGGTTCGTGAAGGCGCTCAAGATTATTTAATTAAGGGGCAATTTAATGGAGAAAACTTGATCCGTGCTATACGCTACGCCATTGAACGTGAACGCGATCGCGAGTCAATTCGACAGCAGGCTAAACGGGAGCGGATTTTAGAGCGTATGGTTGAGCAGATTCGACGCTCATTGGATCTCGAAGAAATTTTACACACCACTGTCACCCAAATCCGTCAATTCCTGAAAACTGATCGGGTTCTCATCTATCGCTATCAAGCAGATAAATCTCCTACTATGCTTTTAGTAGCGGCTGACTATAGCAATAGTTATCCGGAAATTCCGGCAATTCATGAACTTTTAAATTTGCCTCAGATATTGTCCTACAATGAACAGTTCATTCAAGTTGTTAACAATCAAAAAACGTCTAACCTAAAACCAAAATCGTTCAATTTGCACAAGCAATCTGTTTTAGCGATACCCATCTGTAACAGTGAGTCCGATCTAAAAAAACCTCAGTCTCCTGTTTGCCATCGATTATGGGGGATAATTATCGCTCATCATTGTACCCCTAATCGTCAATGGCACACTTGGGAAATTGATTGTCTAAACCAGTTAGTCAAACAGGTGTCTATTGCGATTCAACAGTCAGAACTTTATCAAAAAGTAAAGACAGATAACCAACACCTACAGAAACTGGTCAAAATAGACAGTTTAACCGGAATTGCCAATCGCCGCCGTTTCGATCAAGTCTTAGCCGAGGAATTAATCTGTTCTCGACGTAACTTAACTCCTCTATCCTTGATCTTGTGTGATATTGACTTTTTTAAAGCCTACAACGATACCTACGGTCATTGGGTTGGGGATAATTGTTTAAAAGAAGTTGCTGAAGCCATCTGCCAAGCGGCTCAACGACCGAGTGATTTAGTCGCTCGCTATGGTGGTGAAGAATTTGTTGTGATTCTTTCCAATACAGATAATCCAGGCGCTTTTATCGTTGCCCAAAAAATCCGCTACCAAATGGATAAACTCAAGCGTCCCCATGCCAAATCTCCGATTCATCCCTGGGTAACGCTCAGTTTAGGAATCGCTACAACGACTCCATCCCATCAACTTTCGTCCAGTGAATTAGTCCAACTTGCCGATCGCGCCCTCTACAAAGCCAAAGCCTTAGGACGCGATCGCATTTTCTCCGCTAACTCTGACCCGGATTTTCAGGTTTGAGCGGGGAAGCTGGGGAGGATATGGTTTTGTGTAGGGGCGCACCGACGTGCATTGGTGTCAACTTAAGGTGAAAGCTCGGTTGAGCAAGGGTGTCGGGTGTCGGGTGTCGGGATGGAATTGTCTGTTGTCGGCTAAAAAACCTCATACCTACCACCATTCACCTCACCTATTCATCCACGTTTTTTCCAAACAGGAAACTTTAATACATAG
>CAKZMA010001391.1 GCA_937127375.1 uncultured Coleofasciculus sp.
TTTAATAGTCAAATGTACTGATTAGCAAGTTAATGTGTTGGGTAACACTTAACCTGCATTTATCACAAGTTTTGCTATCTGAATCGTCGAAACCTTTACCTGGAGTAGGTTCCGAGCATTTTTGACCGACCCGGAATTTCGACAGAGTGTTGAAAGCCTTATTCTACGGTTAATCCAGGTTGTATGAGACCTTTGGGTAATTGTGGTGAGAAATCCGGGTTAAACGTGATGATAAGTAGTCAGACAAAAGTTAACTTTTGTCTGACTACTGAACTCTGAGTCTCATTATCCACCTGATCGCTAGATTGAACAAGGACACCTTTATTATTTTGAGTGTTTTCTACGGAGTAAACTGTTTTGGTGTGAATATTAATAGATTGCTTTAACGATCTCACCTAAAGACGAATGCTGGAGGTTTCATGAAACAGCTTACTTCGGTCAAAATTTTCTTGACCATCTTTTTGGCTAGCAGTATTTTTCTGTTGGGAGGCAATCTCTGTGCCAATGCCAGTGAACTGAAGGTGGCTTCGTTTAACGTCGAGTCAGGGGACGCTGTACCCTCAGTTATTGCCACTAAACACATCGCACCCTTGGAAGACATTGACATCTGGGGATTCTCTGAAGTTCAGAACGCAAGCTGGCTTCCAGATCTCGAACAGGGGACAGAAGAAGGGGAAAATGCTGATTTTAAAACCATTCTGGGAAGTACAGGCGGAGGCGATCGCTTGGCTATTGTCTACAACAACAATCTGTTAGAAGAGGTCAATCATTATGAACTCGATGATATCAATATAGGCGGTCGAGTCAGAGCGCCCCTGGTCGCTCAATTTCGATTTAAACCCACGGGCGAAGAGTTTCTGTTCGTCGTCAATCACCTTTACCGAACTTCGGAAAGTTCTCGCCATCAACAAGCACGGCTTCTCAATGAGTGGGGACGTTCTCAACAACTACCGATTATTGCTGCCGGGGACTACAACTTCGATTGGGATGTGGTCTCTGGCGTCCACGATGAAGGCTGGGACTTAATTACAGCCGATGACGTTTTCACCTGGGTCAAGCCGGAGAAGTTGGTAGCAACGATATGTTCTAATCGATATAACAGTGTTCTCGATTTCGTCTTTGTGGCAGGTGAAGCAAAAAACTGGTCAGCATCTTCTGTCATCCTCTATGGCGACCCGTCAGATGCCTATTGTCCCGATGATCAAACCACCAGTGATCATCGTCCAATATTGGCAACGTTCCAGCTAGGAGAATCTGTACAACCAACTTCACCCAATCAACAACAGGTATTACTGGAACAAATTGAACAGATTGAGCGTGAACTATTAAAGCTAAAAACGTTGGTGGAAGAAAGAAGTTAAAAGTTCACACTCTTATTCGCCTTATTTCCTTTAGATCCGCCGGAAGCGTCGTTCTAAAACGGCGACAAAGGAAGCCGACAACCGTACCCGTAGAGTCGGTGTAGGAGGACGTCACGGAGAACACTTCGGCTGACAATAAACCCAGTCTTACTCGACTGGGTTGGTTTTTTTGGGTAAGAATAACAGATCAATTTTATCGGTTGGCTACTGATCTTAAACGCGGAATAGCCCAAAAAAGTAACTTGGATTTTCTTGATTTGACACTCTCACCACCAAATATACCTTTACCCGCTAAAATTAACTCGCTTTCGCTTCTCCCTTTATCGCCATCGTTTCCAACGCTACCCTGGCTACTTGAGCCGCCGATTCAAAGGGAAGAGAACGAACTTCAGCCAGTAGCTGGTTAACACTTAAGCGTGGTGACAGTGTTTCTCCCTCCAGATAGTGTTGCAGCTCGTCAAAGCTCCAACCTTTCAACTGAGCAATGCGAGTAAGATTTTGCGTTCCAGGCCATGACGTGCCAACTTCCCAAGATTGGACAGCCGAAAATGACACTCCAAGCTTCTTCGCAAACTGCCGCTGACTCAAACCACCTCGCAGTTCCAAAACTAAAGCAGCCAGCCTTTTAGCCTTAGAGTCCATAACTTGCCCAAGTATAGCTCTTCTAAACAAGAAATCACATCTATTAACAGATTAGCACTGATTCAGCCAATGGAAAAGTGAAATTGATTGCTTCAATAAGCAAATTGATTGTGCAAACCATCAAATTTGCCTATATTTGAAATGAGTATAAATCATAGTGAAATTTTTAGCCATCAATCAATGCAACCAATAGTCAGTCAAGTTGCTCCCAGTACCCTTTCTCCACATCCGTGTAATGCCGAGATTTATGGGGATGAGGCCGTGAGCGACCTAGTGGAACTGATTCGCCAATCGGGATGGGTTAAGCCACTGGTTGTAACGACCAACCATGTCATCATCAGCGGTCACCGACGTTGGAAAGCGGTTCGCCTGCTACAGTGGGAAGCCATCCCCGTGGAATATCGGGAGTTTATGGACAAAACGGCTGAGTTAGAAGCGCTGCTCTTAGAGAATGCCAACCGCGTAAAAACGGTCGAACAGAAAGTCCGGGAAGCACAAGCCTGGAAAGAGATTGAAACGCAAAAAGCCAGAGAGAGACAGCAACAGGCGGCACGGTTGACCAATCAAAAACTGGGAAGAAACATAGACCAGACGCTGTGCGAAAATTTTCGCACAGCGTCTCAAGGAAAAGGACGCACCGTTGATCGGTTAGCTGAGCGGGTAGGTCTAGGATCGGGGCGCACTTACGAAAAAGCCGCCAAAGTGGTCAAAGCGATAGACCACCAAACCAGTCAAGGCAACTTAGAAGCAGCAGCAACACTCCGCCAAACATTGAACTCCAAAAGCATCCATGCGGCTTATCAGCTCCTTGCTTCACTCACTATACCGTCAAATACCAGTCAAAATGGCAGCGATACCGCTTCGATTCAACGGAGTTGTTGGAATTGCCAACATCGAGGGGAATCAATTGAAAACCACAGCTTCTGGTGCAATCGCTTAGGAACTCTGAGCTTACTGACCAAAGATGCGAACACGCGAGGAACAGAGTGTAAATTGTGGTCGGATCGCTGGAATCCGACCCAAGGCAAAGAAAATCAAAATCCTCAACCCAAAAACTACATTCTGACGCTTTCATTCGATCCGCAATTGCGACCACTCTTTGAGGATGCCGCACGCCACGCCGGAATGAGTGTAGTGGACTGGGCAAACCACCAACTGCTGTTAGCCACCTGTGCAACCAATCTTATCAGCCCAAGCAGGAGTTCATAGAGGATAATGCAAGGGAACAGAAGTCATAATCAAGGGACAAGCCAAAATCTACCAGGGGCAACCCAGCTTGAAATTAGCGGGCTAGAATTATCAAAGACTCCGGTTAAAAACCAACAGAGCCGCAAAGGGCGCTACCGCACCTTTACTAGACCGCCAACCAGTCCTGACTTGTTCGCCAGTGGTAGAACTGAGCAGATGGCATCAAACCGACTCATCTGGGAGGGGAGCAACATCCTGACGCAAGGACAGAATCTTAATTGGGCTGATTCGGAACAAGGATCACTGTACTACAAAAGCCCTGTCGAGAAAGGCAAAGGGTATGTAACCTTTTTGCTAACCAATGACTTACATACTCCAAATCCCACCGTGCTGGAAGGAGAAGTCGCCCTAGCGTTAATCGAGGAATTTGATATCCGTGCTGCCTGCCTGCACCTGATTTATGCCGCCCACGCCACCCAGTTGGAACGTCCTTGGGAACAGTCGTTTGTTTTAAGCAATACCCAACTAGAGCGCTACCTAGGACTGGATAAAAACCACAAGCTCAACAAACAGCAGAAGTTAACGCTGATGCTAGAGTTAGCTAAACAGCCGTGCCATCTGCTGGTCTATATTTCTTGGCCAGAGAAGGGCGCGGTTGGGTCATTTAGTGTCAGCCGCACATGGCTGTGGGAAATTGCGGAGCCAATACTACACGTCCAAAATTGTCTGCGCGATGACCAAGGACAACCGATTGGGGAAGAGACTCTCGTGGGATTCACCCTCAACATCCGCTGTGGACACTGGGCGCAATACTTCCTCAACTCAGAAAAACGCTTGCACAAATCGGGCTACTATGAGTACGGCCTCCTCTCTCAGGGATTTTTGCATGACCTGATGAGCCTCTGGCATCACCACGAGGGGGGAGTACGATTAATGACCTGGCTGTTGTTCAAACTTAGGGTCAATCACAACAGCTCACTGACCGTGGAATTGCTGATGAAAATTGCCTTTGGGACTTCATTAGTAGAACAAGCCAAAGGTACTGCCAAAGACCGCAAAAAGCTAGTCAGGCGCTGGGAAACCGTACTGAAGATTCTTAGAAAGAAAGGATGGGGGCTTATACCTGACCCGGAAACTTACCCCCCACAGTACTGGCCCCTCTTGCAGGAGGAAAACCCACTTTCACAAATCCCCAATGATCCCGAAGCCGCAGCATCCTTCTGGGCTAAAGATGCCTTCTTTGGTAAAGGAACCCGTCTGTCGGATATTACCAAGCGATCGCGCAATAGTTTTGAACAGCTTCTGAATGCCAGACTTTTGGTACACCTTCCCCCAGAAATTGCTGAGAAACTGGAACAAATTGAGCGTCGAAGCCAGCCACTCCGGAAAAAGGCACTCAAGAAATCGACAACTAAACCCGCTCCGGCAAAGAAGACTTCAACCCTTACAGGAAAACAGGTTAGAGAGTTCAGAACAGCTAAAGGATGGAGTACCCGCAAGTTAGCTGCCTCAGCAGGAATTAGTCAATCCATGGTTGTTTTGATTGAAAAAGGTGTGGATAGGGGAGGTCAACCAATCAGTCCGGCTTTTGAAGTGAAACTGAAAAAGGCGTTCGGGCTAGCTTAAGAGGCTGCATATCGGCAAGTTCAGGTTTTTGGTTCATCGCGGTGCTACCGCGATTTTTTTTGTCGATGCGCGGACTAAACCATAGGGTGAGTAACGGTGATTAATCACAGGTCGTTAGAATTCACCATTTTGCTTTTTATCCTCAAAGCCTTACGTCCACTGAGTTAGAGCTGATTAATCAAAATTTAATCAAAAATTCAACTTTCTATACCTAAATCTATCAAAGCCTTACGTCCACTGAGTTAGAGCTGATTAATCAAAAATATCCCGCACCTTGACCAAAAATATCCCGCACCTTGACCAAAAATATCCCGCACCTTGACCAAAAAAAATTTTTTGTCGTCTCAAACCCAGTCACAGCAAGGGTTTGATTTTAAGTGATTAATCTGATCCTGCTGATCATTCTGATCCGGCTGTTGTTCAAATCCCCGTTTTGGGCGGCTGCTAAAGTCACTTAGGTGACAAACAACGTCCACACGACTGACACAGCCCCTAGGGCAAACGCAGTGGTGTTTGGCAATGGCGATTGAATAGCAGGAAAATCGGAATGCATCAAACAGAACCCAACCCAGCCCCCAACAGCTCAGAACGCCTGGAAGCGATTAACTGGCTTAAAGCTCAAAACTACCCAGTCCTACCCGTTGCTCCGGCACAAGACGGCAGAAAGTATCCCAGAGTGATTAAAGAAAAGCCGGAAAAAGGCGTGTGGTCTCACTGTCCCCTGACAACCAATTTAGAACCCATACCCCTGTTCACAGGCAAAAATCCCTCCTATTTAGACAAAGATGACTCCCCTCACCTTGTCAATCATCGACAGTATCAAAAACGACTCCCCCACGACCGGGACTATGAGTTATGGTTTACTAATCCCGCCAATGGGATTGGCACATTAGGCGGCTGGAACAACACAGTCTGGCTCGACTTTGACGTTAAACAATTTTCCAGCCCATCGGAATGCGACGCTGCGGTTTCAGGGCTGATCGAGCGTCACTCTTTAC
The DNA here is from genome assembly GCA_937127375.1 of uncultured Coleofasciculus sp. Lineage (GTDB taxonomy): Bacteria > Cyanobacteriota > Cyanobacteriia > Cyanobacteriales > Coleofasciculaceae > Coleofasciculus. Next base: position 5,816 of record CAKZMA010001391.1, read on the forward strand.
AGCAAACATTGATTGAGCGCACCCATTCAGGGGGGTGGCGCATCGCCCTCCAGGTTAAACAAAAACCCAACTTTACCAACTTTGCCCTTACGCCTGGGGGTTCACACGTTGGCGAAGCCATCAGTGAAGGGCGTTTTACAGTGCTGGCGCCCACCATTGGTCCATCAGGCAAACCTTACCAATGCATCAACCGGGGACAGCCGATGTTAGTCAAGAGTCTCGACAGTATTGGTATCTACCCCACGTCCACCAAACGCTGTGCCAAAGCACAACCCCCAACCTCAAACCCCATACCCTTCCCCGTTAGTCCCGGCAGCATTTCCTTAGAAAGCTTAGGAAACCGTACCAGTAGGGACATTCTCAGCGGTGCTAATCCCACAGGCGATCGCTCAGAAGCACTGACATTATGCATCAAAGAATGGTATGGTTGGCAAAATTGGGCGCATCAAAATGGTATTTCTATTAGCGGCAATACGGAAGAGTTAGCTCATTATGCAGGAGGACAGTTAGGTATTGATAATAACCGGGTTGAACGAATACTCAAGACTATAGACCCATATCAATGCCATCCGGCTGCTCTGTACATGGGGAACGATGAAAGTTGCTGGAAAAAAATTGCTCGGCTCGATCAAGCCACTTTCTTGGCTAAGTGTCCGGCTCATATCAAGGATGCCATTCAAGCCGAGTGGAACAATGGCACTCGCCAAGGAAATCGCAAGGGTAGTGATAATCGCCCGCAAAATCCGTCGAATGATTCTCTGACCAAACAAAAAGAGGACAGCGGTGAACCATCACTGGCGCCATTCACCCTACGCCACCAAATTCATGAAATTCTCAAGCTAGACTTACCCCCCTCAGAGTTACTGGAAGCATTGGGTGAACTCTCGAATGCCTATGAATGGCCCTTGTCATCTATTCGGGAGTTAGCTGCTCAACTGGAAACGGATCTAGACAAAGAAACCAGCCGCAGTGAACGGATGGAACAGATCAAGGAACTGGAGGGTTTCAAGTCTCGCACCCTGACGCTTTCCAAGTACCTACCCCTCTCCTACGCCAAGCCGATGACTCAGATTGCTCAGGAGATGGAAGCGCCTACAGCGGCAGTTCTCACTGCATTCCTGCCAATTTTTGCGTCTTGCCTACACCCAGCGACTCGGATTATTGTCAGCCAACGACTGAAATTTGTCGAACCCCCCATTATCTATGCGGGACTAGCGACTGAATCAGGACAGCGTAAGTCACCGTTACTCAATGCCCTATTAGATGCCCTTAAGGAACTCCAATACCAGGAAGACCAACGCGCAAAAACGGAAACAGCCAAGTACAAACAAACACAGGAGAAGTGGCTAGGAAAAAAAGGTTCTATGTCTGAGGCAGAGTGGAAAGACGCTGAACCCACTCCCCCCTCACCCCTAAAGGAATTTTACTTGGATAAAACGACCATGGAAGCCGTTGACGCGGTTAAAGCACAACAACCCGATACCGCTTTACTCTGGTTCAAGGATGAACTCAGCGGCTTGTTTGCCTCCTACGGAGCGTATAAGCATGGACGAGGGGAAGATAAAGAGTCGGTACTCTCCGGTTGGAACGGACGCGGACTTAAGAAAAATCTGAAAAATGGTGAACGGGTTTTCCTGAAGTACGACTCGATGAGTATTTTGGGCGCCATTCAAAACGTAAAGCTGCAAAAGCTTATGGGTAACTTTGATGATGACCAAGGGGAATGGGGGCGGTTTTTGTGGTGTCTTATTCCCCTCAAAGCCCTAGAATTACCAGAAAACGATACTGAATTTCACTTAGCCTTCCTGGAAAACCTTTACCGCAAAGCGCGTACTATTGCCCCAGCACAGTATCGCTTCGCCGCGAATGCCCAAGCTTACTTCCGCAAGTATCACTTTAGCCTGGAGAAACGTCGCATTGCCCATCCTAAACCAGGAATGCGAGCCGCGATCGCGAAAATGGAAGGTTACGCGGCTCGACTGGCTCTAAACTTGCATATTCTGTGGGAATTAGAGGCGGGAAAAACGCAACCGAGCTTATATATTCCTTTAGAGCGAGTTGTTGCTGCCTGTCAGCTTGTTGAGTTTTATTTATCTCAAGTTATCCTCATCCACTCAGAAGGTGCCGCTACCAGCGAAGGGGAATTAACCCCACGCTTGAGTGCCATATTGAGCAAACTTTATCAATTTGGGGAACTGACGGCTCGAAAACTTCAAGCGTCCTTCAATTGGTTGCGTAAAACTAGCCCTGGGAAAATTCGCCAAGATTTAATTGAACTGGCTCGGCTAGGTTATGGCAAGCTGGTGGGGAAAGGGAACCGACTGAAATTGGTTTTAACCGAAACTGTTGATGATGGAGCAGAAGCTGTTGGTAATGGAGCTGGTGGTGATAAATTGGCTGAAAGTACGACGGATAGTCAATCACTGCTTTTGACAGTTGGTAGTGCTGTCGGTGTTGATGATAAAGGCAGTGGGGAAATGGAATCTAGAAAAAATTGTTCTCCCCCTCAACAGCAGCAACAGCACAGCTACAGTTTCTCCTCAACCCTAGAAGAGTTAGAGGTTCTGAGTGCTGTTAACGTATCAACTCCCCCACCAGCCGTTGAACAGGTTCCTGGCTCAAAGGGTGAGTGGGAGACAAGCGTTCCCACCGCCGTAGGGGTTAATTCCGAAACCGAGGACATAACCATAGAAGCTGGAAACTCGTCAACCTTGGCTAGCCTGAAATCACTGCTACTCGCTTGTCAAACTGTGACCCAGTTGCAAGAGTGCAAGGCTAACCATGAGACACAGAATGTACAGCTTGCCTACAAAATGCTTACGGCATCTGAGCGCAAACAAATCAGGAAAATCATTCTTCAGAGTGAACCAATAATCCAAAGCAATGGGGAAAGGGTTTCTCCAGCTCAGTTTCTGAGTGAATTCCAAGGGATTCAGCCAGGTCAGATCCAGGTGGGTGATCAAGTGCAGTGGCTCGAATGTCCAGGATACCTTGAAAACATGAGTCCTTTTATTGTCACAGAAATCCATGGAGACGGTTTTGTTAAACTTGACATTATCAAGGACTTAGTTCCACTGTGCGAACTGTTAAAACTTTGACCAAAAGTTGGGTCTTCCGGACTTAGTGTGCTGAACTATCAGTTTTTAATCTGGCTCTTTCAGACTAGCTATGATAAATTAGTAAAAAATAATCTCCCTAATCCTTGCTACGCAAGAATCATGGAGATTTAAAAAAGCAATTTTAATAAAACAGGCTTTTGATTCTGTTAGAGCCTTTGCTATTTAAGAGTTTAAGCTCATTTAAATTGCTAATTTGCCATAACCAGTCTAAGAGAGCCTTTAATCTGAAGTTATCTCATGCATATGTTTGGACTTTGGACAAAAATAATAGATTTGCGTAAACAATACGCAAACAAAGCAAGAGATAATAGCTTCTCTATCTCAGCTCGAAGAAAAGCTCAGAAATACCGGATTTAGAAGGCAGGGTAAGAGCAAGTCAATCAAGCTTGACTTGCATGAGTTGAGAACAGTAATCATATAGTCATTATTCATCGCCGCATGGAAAGCTTTTTTGCCTTTTAACTACGTTAAACTGAAGTTCCCCCCATCCCGATTGAGGATAGAAGCCGAAACCGTGACTATGTAAGCGTTTTAGACAATTCGCCCTCTGTATTTGTACCCATGTATATTTAAGATTTTCTTAATACTTTTGGGAAAAAATCTGTGAGACAATTGTAGTCATGTACATCGAACGTGTTCCGAATAGAAATTCCCCACCCGCCGTATTACTTCGCGAATCTTACCGCGAAGGAAAGAAAGTGCGGAAACGAACCCTAGCTAACCTGTCAAAATTGCCGGATGAAGCGGTAGACGGTTTAAAGATTCTCCTCAAGGGAGGTAAAGCCATTGAAGACATCGAGGAGGGGTTTAACATAGTTCGCTCTCGCCCTCACGGTCACGTCGCTGCCGTACTCGGAACGATAAAAAAAATTGGCTTAGACTCAATCATTAGCAGCGAAAACACACGTAATAGACGATTAGTGCTATCGATGATAGCGGCGCGGATTATTGCCCCTAAGTCGAAATTAGCTACAGCGAGAGGATTACAAGAAGCGACCAAACTATCCAGGAAAAGGAGAACTATTGGGATTGTCTGGGACAGATGAAGATGAACTCTATCTAGCCATGGATTGGTTATTGTCTCGGCAAGAGGAGATAG
>CAKZMA010001392.1 GCA_937127375.1 uncultured Coleofasciculus sp.
ATTGATTCCTTTTCTTTTTCTCCTAATTTATCCATCGCTACACCCCAGTTGTACCAGGCTAATTGGTAATCCGGTTTAATTTGAATCGCTTTCTCATAAGATGCGATCGCACTTTGATAGTCTCCCAAATTCCCCAAGGCTAATCCCCGATTATTCCAGGCTTCGGCTAAGGAGGGTTGGTGTTGAATGGCTGCGTCATAAGACGCGATCGCACCCAGAAAATCTTGGTCGGCGAGTTGCTGTTTCCCTTGATTGAACCAGGTTTCGGCGGCATCACTTTCGGCTGTTTCGCTGTGATCTGTGTCTCCCGTTTCTTCCCGATAGGCTTCCCTTTTCCCCGCCGGTTTCGCCAATAAATCCTTGCCAATTTCTGCCGCAATTTCCCCTAATTCTCCACAGCCGACACCACTCATCTGCAATAATTGCCAAGCGAACTGATGATCCGCCTCGGGTAACTGGCGCAACTGCTGTCCATACTCATAGAGCCACACCTTAAAAGCGCGATCGCTACTCTGGTATCCTAAATATTGCAGGATCTGTTCCCGATTCCATCCCTGATTCACCCCAATCACCAATTGCCGAAATAACTGATGATAATCTGCATCACTCAGGCGTTTTTGCCGTCGCCTGTGTTGTTTGGGTTTGAGGAAAGGTGGTACGATTCGCCAAATCAGCCGCACTAGCCATTGCCAAAGCCGCTTGATCATCTGCTTGTGGGAAAGGGGTTATTGTCCCAGTGTATATCCTTGGATCATCGGGGTTGGCTCAATCCTGTCTCATGCGATCGCAGGTTGAGTCGGCTAAAAAATTGGATTAATTAAGGTCAACTGGGGAAAAAGTATGAAAAAATCAGTCATTTCCCCCAAAGCTTTGGCTAGGCTAATTTATTAGGTAAAATTCTAAAAAAGCATCGTCACTTATTCCATTGAATTTTAGCAATGCCACTTTGGTTTAATGCTGAGTTTCAGTCACTCCCCATAATGCATCCTCTAATGGGGCATAATCATCAATCTCTGTGAGTATGGCGAATGACGAATGACGTAGCTGGCTTCTCGCTTGGGCGAGTATGACAAATGACCTGCTTATAACTCTTTTGGTAAAATGTCAACCAACTATCGAGGTATGAATTATGTTCAAAAATATGTTACAAGTATCCTTTTACACCCGTCAATCGATTGACCTAGCCAATCTTGTCTGATTGTCCTCCGGGAAATGTTAACTTAAATAAACTTAAGTTTCATTTCTTTACATCTAACCCTTACCTAGAGTAACATCTCGTCAAATCGAGCGATGAGGTCAAGGACTTGATCAGCGTTAGCTACAATTAGGCTGAAGCTTATCAGCGATCCTATTTGAGACAGCCTATCATCGTCATCACACAGTTGAACCCTATTGAATTATCAGAGTATGCCATGAACATTAATCAGCAATTGGGCAAACTCAAACGAGGTATCTTCAGCATCAAAAAAATCCCTCGTTTTTTCATCTTACTGATAGCCACAATTGCCACGATTCAATTTCTCATTCTCCCCGCCTTGACCCAACAACCTGTCACAGTCAAGGTGTTGATGAGCGCCCTAGAAGCATCCCAGTGGCAAGAATTTGTCGATGACTTTGAAGAAGAAAATCCCAATATTAATCTAGAAATCCTGGAAGGACCTAACGAAACTAACCTGGTGGAAGACCTCTATACCTCTGCCTTTTTGTTGGGTGATTCACCTTACGATCTCGTTTATCTAGACATTGTTTGGGTACCAAAATTTGCTGCCGCCGGATGGTTAATGCCTCTATCTGAGAGAATTACTGAAGACGAATTATCAAAGTTTTTGCAAGGAGATGTAGAGGGAGGACGCTACAACGGTGAACTGTATCGGATGCCCTTCCGTTCCGACGGAGGTATGCTCTACTACCGTACTGATTTACTAGCCAAAGGTGGATACGAACCTCCAGAAACCTTTGCCGAACTCATGCAAATCTCCCAAGCCCTGCAACAGCAAACAGGCGTTAAATGGGGGTATGTATGGCAAGGAAAGCAGTACGAAGGTTTATCTGCCATGTTTGTGGAAATCCTGGAAGGATTTGGTGCATTTTGGGTGAATCCAGATACTCTAGAAGTCGGACTTGATCAGCCAGAAGCAATTCAAGCGGTCGAATTTTTACTGAATACCATTGAAAAAGATGTTTCTCCTCCCGGTGTTACCACCTACGCCGAAGAAGAAACCCGTCGCTTATTCCAAAATGGTGAAGTTATTTTCTTACGGAATTGGCCCTACGTTTACACATTGGCAGCCGACTCAGAAATTGCGGGTCAATTTGCGATTAAGCCGATGGTACACCAACCCGCAGATAGCAGTGGCGCTTGCCAAGGTGGATGGGGATTGGGGATTTCTAAATCCACGAAGCACCCTGACGAAGCCTGGAAAGTGATTGAATTTTTTAACCGTCCAGACATACAAAAAGAATTCAGTCTCGCCAACGGTTATGCCCCCGCTCTAAAATCACTCTATACCGATCCCGAACTGGTAGCTGAATATAGTTACTTTCCCCAAATGCTCGAAGTTTTAGAACAGGCGGTTCTGCGTCCTCCTATCGCCCAATACGCTCAAGCCTCAGATATTTTGCAGCGTTATCTCAGTGCGGCAATTACGCAAACACTGACGCCTGAAAAAGCGATGAATCGAGCCGCCCAGGAAACGCGAAGACTTTTAGGCAATTAAGATTCTGTAGTACGTTTAACGGCGTGTAAGTCAATCAGATTACGATGAAACAAGCTTCAATTCGGCAACGAGAGATACGAACAGGTTGGTTACTCACCCTACTCGCCATCCTGATCTTGCTCATGGTGTTTGCCTATCCCATTGGACGGGCATTTTGGTTAAGTTTATTCAATCAAAATTTAGGAACTGAGTTAAAGCCAGAATTTGCTGGCTTTGCCAATTATGTGCGGCTTGTCGGTGATGGACGCTTTTGGCAAAGTATGTGGCACACAACGGTGTTTACCCTGTCCTCGATTGTGATTGAATTAGTATTGGGAATGGCAATTGCCTTAGTTCTCAATCAAGCCTTTTTCGGACGCGGTTTAGTTCGCACCGCCGCCCTAATCCCTTGGGCGTTACCAACCGCCGTCATGGGATTAGCATGGGCGTGGATTTTTAATGACCAGTTTGGCGTTGCTAATGATATTTTGCGATTCTTGCCCGCCGTTGATCCGATCACTTGGTTAGGTGAACCCGTTCCGGCCATGATTGCATTAATTGCCGCTGATGTCTGGAAAACAACACCTTTTTTCGCGATTATTCTGCTGGCGGGATTGCAATCCATTTCCAAGGATCTTTACGAAGCCCATGCAATTGATGGGGCGTCTCCAGTCCAAAGTTTTGTACAAATTACATTACCCCTACTGACCCCTCAAATCTTAATTGCCCTCCTGTTTCGATTCGCTCAAGCCTTCGGGATTTTTGACCTCATACTGGTAATGACAGGGGGCGGTCCAGCGAATGCCACGGAAATGATTTCACTGTATATTTACGACACAGTGAGACGTTATCTAGACTTTGGTTACGGTGCAGCTTTAGTTGTCGTCACCTTCCTCTTGCTAGTTATCGCTGTGGCGATTATTGGCTTTTTGCTGTCCAAAACCCGGATTAATGTTTTAGGAGATCAATAAGTACCTGGACATAAATACCAGGACATGTTAAAACCTCTCAAATCCTTGCTATTCCCAGTTTCCTAATCTCAACCGTTACCTTTAATACAAGTCCGACTACTTAGATGCACCATGGCAATCGCTCAAGACTCATCAAAAAAACAATTCAAAATCAATAGCAAGCAAATTCTCCTCTGGGTTGGTGTGGTATTAACCCTAATCTTTTGCCTAGCGCCAGCCCTTTGGCAACTGCTGACCTCGTTCAAGATAAATGATGCAATTTCGGCAATTCCTACGGTCTATTTACCGACGCCAGATCAACTCACTTGGACGCACTACTCGCAGTTATTTGAACGGTATCCCTTTTGGCGTTATATCCTGAATAGTGCCATTGTTTCATTAACCTCTACATTCTTGTGTTTAATCGCCGGAGCGCCCGCTGCCTATGCATTAGCACGGTTAAGAATTCCCGGAGAGCGAATTGTTTTAGCCTGCGTTCTTATCGTCAGTCTCTTTCCCTACGTACTCCTGTTCCTGGGACTCTTAGAGGTGGTGAAACTGTTAGGGTTGGGGAATAACTATATTGCCCTAATTGTCCCCTATACCGGAATTAATTTACCGCTGACTATTTTGGTGCTGCGAAGTTTCTTTCAACAGCTTCCTAAGGATTTAGAAGATTCCGCCCAGGTTGATGGCTATAACACAGTACAAATGCTGTTGAAAATCGTCCTGCCGATGACTATACCTGCCCTAGTGACGACGGGGATTCTCACGTTTATCTTTGCTTGGAATGAATTTATCTTTGCCTTAACCTTTATTACACGAGATGAAATGAAAACCATTCCCGTAGCCGTGGCTCAAATTGGTGGAACCTCTGTCTTTGAAATTCCTTATGGTCCGATCGCGGCAGCGACAGTAGCGGGAACGTTGCCCCTGATTCTGTTAGTTCTCCTCTTCCAGCGTCGGATTGTGCAGGGAATCACGGCTGGGGCAGTTAAAGGGTAGGGTTATAGGGGCGACC
>CAKZMA010001393.1 GCA_937127375.1 uncultured Coleofasciculus sp.
CCATCGAGATGATGCTGGTGGCGGGGTATTCTGGGATTGGTAAATCCTGTTTAGTCGCCGAAATTCATAAACCCAATACACGATTACGCGGCTACTTTATCTCCGGTAAATTTGACCAGTTTCAACGCAACGTTCCCTACTCGGCGATTGTCAACGCCTTTAAGGAATTGGTGGAGCAGATTTTAACCGAAAGCGAAGCCCAACTCAATCAATGGCGAGAAAAATTATTAGTCGCTTTGGGGGCAAATGCTCAAGTGATTATTGATGTTATCCCGGAAGTAGAACGAATTGTCGGTCAACAGCCTGCGGTGCCAGAATTAGGGTCACAAGAAGCCCAAAATCGGTTTAATATTGTCTTTCGCAAGTTCATGCGGGCATTTTGCTCACCCGAACATCCCTTAGTGATGTTTCTCGATGATTTGCAGTGGGTAGATTTGGCGACGCTGAAGTTAATTCAACTGATTATGACCGATAGCGAGATCCATTATCTATTTTTAATCGGTGCCTATCGGGATAATGAAGTCAACTCTACTCATCCGTTAATGATGACAGTAGATGGATTACAAAAACAAGGCGCGACGGTTAACTGTATTACCTTATCCCCTTTAAAATTAGACCATATTAGCCAAATTATTTGTGACACCTTAAAATCCCCACAAGAATCTGCCCAGCATTTAGCCGAACTGGTGATGAGCAAAACGGCAGGTAATCCATTTTTCGTGAATCAGTTTTTAAGGAATCTCTATACTGAAAACTTGATCACTTTCAATCTGCAAAATCATCAATGGCAGTGGGATATTAATAAAATTAAGGAGAAAAATATTACCGATAACGTCGTCGAGTTGATGACGAATCGGTTAAAAAAGCTGCCGGATTCAACCCAGCATATCTTACAGTTAGCTGCCTGTATCGGTGCTAATTTCAACTTATCGACACTAGCAATTGTCTGTGAAAAATCGGAGGATGTGATTTTCTCGAACTTAGTCACAGCGGTTCAATCGGAATTAATCGTCCCCCTATCTGAACTCAATTCAGACTTGCTGGTTCACGAGTATAAATTCCTGCATGACCGAGTACAACAAGCGGCGTATGCTTTAATTGATGAGTGCCAAAAGAAAGCGGTTCACTTACAAATTGGTCGCCTACTTTTGCAAAGTACGGATTCGGAAACCTTAGCGGAGAAAATATTTGCAATCGTTGATTATCTGAATCAAGGGATTGGTGATACCTGTGATTACACATCAGGAGAAATTAGTCAAGCTGAATGCCATCAAATCGCCCAGTTGAATTTAATCGCGGGTCAAAAAGCCAAAGGATCAGCCGCTTATGGTGCGGCGCTAAACTATTTAACGGTGGGACGAGAACTTCTAGGTTCAGACAGTTGGCAATGGGACTATGACTTAACTTTAGCCTTGTATGAAGAAGCTGCCCAAGCTGCCTATTTAGGTGGCAAGTTTACGGTGATGGAGGAATTGACTGAAACTCTTTTCGCCCATGCTAAAACTGTGCTGGAAAAAGTTAATGTGTATGAAGTCAAAATTCAAGCGATCGCGTCGCAAAATAATCTCCAAGAAGCGATTCATCTTGGACTGCAAGTGCTGAATTTATTGGGAATCCGTTTACCCGAAGAACCCAGCACGGCAGAGTGGCAAAATGGACTAGATGAAACGGCTACACTATTGGTAGGACATGAGATTGAAGACTTAATTAACCTACCGGAAATGACTGCTGCTGAACCCCTAGCTGCTGTGCTAATTCTCTCCAATTTAATTGCCGCCGCCTATATTGCCGCACCGGATCTTTTTGTCCTGATTGCCTCATCAATGGTTCAGTTATCAGTCAAGTATGGGAACGCGCCATTGTCGGCATTTGGCTATGCCTGTTATGGATTTATTTTATTAGATCGTCAGCACAATTTTGAGGCGGGATATCAATTTGGGAAATTGGCACTGAGTTTAGTGAATCGGTTTAATGCCCAGCAAGTTAAATGTAAGGTATTTGAGGTGCTTGGCGCTCATATCTTGCATTGGAAAGAACATTTTAGTCAAACCCTCCCTATTTTAATTGAGGGCTATCACAGTGGCGTGGAAACGGGGGATTTTGAATTTGCCGGGTATTGTGCTTTTTATACCTGCGATCATCTCTATTTTAGTGGGGTAGAACTAACGCAGGTGGAACAAGAAATCACCATTTATAATCAGGCGGTGCGACAAATTCGCCGGGAAAGTCCATTTAATTGGACGGCGATTTTTTTACAGGCGGTGCAGAATTTACGGGATCAAGGAGAAAATCCCACCCAGTTAACGGGGAAGGTGTACAATGAAGAGACATGCTTACCCCGGGCGCTGGCGGCGAATGACCGAACAGAACTGCATTTATTCTATTTAAATAAGCTGATTCTCTGTTATCTCTTTGGTGAGGTTAAGCAAGCAGTAGAAAATGCAGGGTTAGCGGAACTGTATTTAAATGGAGTTACGGCGATGATCGTGATTCCAATATTCTATTTTTATGATTCTCTTGCCCATCTCGCCCTCGTACCTGAGGCGACACCAACTGATAAACAGGCGTTGATTAGCCGGGTTAATGCTAATCAAGAAAAAATGCAGATCTGGGCAAACCACGGTGCAATGAATCAGCAGCATAAACTGGATTTAGTCGCCGCCGAAAAAGCGCTGGTTTTGGGGGAAGTGGTGACAGCGATGGAGTTGTATGAACAAGCGATTAATGGGGCGAGGGAGAATGGCTATATTCAGGAGGAAGCCTTAGCTTACAATTTAGCCGCCCTATTTTATCAGCATCGGGGGATGGACAAGGTTGCCCATACCTATCTTAAAGAGGCACATTACGCTTACACGCGCTGGGGGGCGACGGCGAAGGTGAAGGATTTAGAAGCCGAGTATCCCCAGCTTTTTGCGCCATCGTCTCCCATCAGTTATCTCACAGACACCCGCACCACGGTGAGTAGTATTTCCCAGCGGAATCAGTCGGCTTCGGTGTTAGATTTTGCCACACTGATGAAAGCATCTCAAGCCATTGGTAGTGAAATTGCACTGAATAAGTTACTGGCGGCGTTGATGAAAATTTTAATCGAAAATACGGGGGCGCAAACGGGAGTTTTGATTTTAAATAAATCGGGAGAATGGGTGATTGAGGCGTCGCTGAATGTGGAGACAAATCATGTCACTGTGTTGCAATCTCTACCCGTGGCGAATCACCTACCACTCTCAATGATTAACTATGTCACTCATACCCAAGAAACCGTGGTTACAACCAATGCCGCGAATATGGGCAAGTTTACCAATGATCCTTATATTCAAGCCCATCAAACCCAATCAGTTTTGTGTGCGCCGCTACTGAATCAAGGTCAACTCAGTGGTATCGTTTATCTGGAAAATAACCTGGCTACAGACGCCTTTACGCCAGACAGGTTAGAAGTCTTACAACTCCTATCCGGACAAGCCGCGATCGCGATCGACAATGCCCGACTTTATAACACTCTAGAACAAAATGTCGCCGCCCGCACCCAAGAGTTAAAAAATACCCTCGACTCTCTCAAAGCCACCCAAGATGAACTGATTCAATCCGAAAAGATGGCAGCCTTGGGACAATTAATTGCTGGGATTGCCCATGAAATTAATACACCCTTGGGGGCGATTCGTTCCTCCGCCGGAAATATTTCTAAGTTTTTAAGTCAAACCCTGGAACAATTACCTACCCTGTTTCAATCCTTATCGCCAGAAAAAGGACAAGATTTTCTGAAAATGTTGCAACGTTCACTCCAAAACGAATCGGATTTAACCGCGAAAGAAGAACGCAAACGGCGGCGAGTCTTAGTTCGCCAATTAGAGGCGGAAGAGATTCAGGATGCGGATACCCTAGCGGATACTTTGGTTGATATGGGGATTTATGAAAATATTGAAGAGTTTTTCCCTCTACTGAAACGCCCCGATAGTTCGCACCTATTAGAAACAGCGTACAAACTATCAGCATTACAACGGGGAACTCAAACCATCAACACAGCAACTGAACGAGCCTCTAAAGTAGTGTTTGCCTTAAAAACATACTCCCGTTATGACGAATCGGGAGAAATGATTCTGGCAAACCTAACCGCAGGTATTGAAACCGTGCTAACCCTGTATCAGAATCAACTCAAACATGGAATTAATGTCATCCGCAACTATGACGAGTTCCCACCGATATTATGTTATCCGGATGAACTGAATCAAGTCTGGACGAATCTGATTCATAATGCGTTACAGGCAATGGATAATAAAGGAACATTAACCCTTGATGTCAAGCAGCAAGACCAACAGATAAACGTTAGCATTACCGATAGTGGCAAGGGAATCCCTCTAGAAATTAAAGCGAAGATATTTAAGCCATTTTTTACAACCAAGTCAGCCGGAGAAGGAAGTGGATTAGGACTCGATATTGTGAAAAAGATTATTGAAAAGCATCAGGGTAAAATTGATGTTGAATCCATTCCAGGTAAAACTACGTTTACAGTTTCATTACCTTTTCGGACGGCGGAAGTCTAGTCTAGAGAAGGCAGTTTAAGTAGGTTGGGTTTCGCTATCGCTCAACCCAACAAGCTCTCTAACTTAGGTTACTAAAAAATGTTAAACGGACTTTATAGTACAAATAACGAATGACGAATGACGAATGAC